>DASXTY010000824.1:0-3472 GCA_036505155.1 Polyangiaceae bacterium
TGTCGGATGCGGCGCCGGCCGCTGGTGTCTCGAGCTACAAGCCCGCAAAATTCCGGTTGTCGGAATCGACGCTTCACCGCTGGCGATCGAGGTATGCGAGCGACGCGGAGTACGCGATGCGCGTGTGCTGACTTTCGCCCTCGCGGGCAAACTAGCCCGCGGCGGCTTCGAGAGCATCGTGATGATGGGGAACAATCTGGCGTTGCTCGGTAGCCTTCAACGCGGGCGACGGTTGCTGGCGATGCTCGACCGCATCACGACGAGCACGGCATGCATCTACGGGCAAACCATCGATCCCTATCAAACCATCGAGCCCATTCACTTCGGCTACGCAAAGCCGGCTACGGCCGTGCCATACCCGTGCCGCCGCGCGGCGGGCGCCGTACTGACCGCAGCCACTTCCCAATGGGTCTCGGAATACGTCCAGACCGCAGCAAGCGCCACAATTGCCGCATGCTCCACGACGGCACAATAGCGAAAGCCGTCGGCACGATTCTTTTGCCAGTCATCTAGCGTCAATGGGTATTCTTTCGGCCAGTTGGCTAGGGCTGCGGGATAGTCGTGGTCCCAGTCCAGCCAGCGCACGCGCACGCAGTTGCTGGGGCGAAACGATTGGGGGGTGCAGATCAGGCTGACTTCCGTCATCGTTTCTCCCTCTAGCCCTCCTCCACTAACGCGGCGAGCTTCGCGAGAGCCTGGGACCAACCCGTCTCGTTGTCGGTGGCGGGAACGCCCGGCGGGAGCCCGTCGTGGCGACTGGTCATGCCGCTCGGCACCTTCCATTTGGCAATCGCGTTCGCGTCGATGAGCGCGTTGTAGACCTTGCTGCGGGGCGCGTTCAGGGTGCGACGGATGCGGGTCGAGCTCATCCCGGAGCATAGCCTCAGGGTTGTGACTGGTCCGAAAGCGCTGGCAGGGCCACCAAGTCTTCGATGTTCGGTTGCAGGGTGATCTCGATGCGTCGGTTCTTCGCGCGGCCGCCTTCAGTTGCGTTAGAGGCGACCGGATCAATTTCGCCGTAACCCGCAGCGGAGAGACCGTTCTTGCTCACGCCGCGCGCAATGAGAAAGTGTACGACCTGTAGCGAGCGAGCGGTGGAAAGCTCCCAGTTAGACGGAAACTCTTCCTTTTTTATGGGAGTCGTATCGGTGTGGCCTCCGACTTGAAAACGCCGGCCACGAACCGTGCGCAGCGTGGCGGCGAGCTCCGATAGCGCCGATTTGCCCTCCGGCTTGATGTCGGTCTTGCCCGGATCGAACAGGACGTCCGTGGCCATCACCAGAACGATCTGTCCCCGCCGTACCACGACTTTGAGCCGCCCGGTGTCAATCATCTTCTTAAATTTCTGCAAGAAGTCTTCGAATACCCGAAGCCGCTCCTCCACAGCTGCCTTTTGCTTACGAAGCTCCTCCACCTCCGCGCGCGTTGTCTCGTCGGTAGCGCGCCCCTCCGCCCGGTGCAGAGCCTCACGCAATCGCGCCACTTCCGCTTCGAGCGTGCGACTGCGCTGGCTAGCTTCGGCGCGGGCACCTTCAGCATCCCTTACCGCTTGGTCGTACTTGCTCTGTGCGACACAGCCGACGCTCAGCGAAATTAGGGCACTGCAAGCCAGAGTTTTTAGCATGGACAGCCCATGATACCTCGGCGGGTCGAGTGCCAACAAGTCGACCCCGGGGGTCGAAAACATTGTCGTGGGCGTTGCAGGCTCTGGTAGCATCGTGACACCGAACCAAATTAGCCTGTAAGCTTCCTCATTTCGCGCGTGGAGCAAACATATGGCCGTAGAACTGAAAGTGCCGAGCGTGGGCGAGTCGATCACGGAAGTGCAAATCGGCCAGTGGCTCAAGGGTGAAGGCGAGCGCGTAAACCGCGACGAAACCGTGGTCATTATCGAAACCGACAAAGTTACGGTTGAGCTCCCCGCGCCGGTGAGCGGCGTGGTTTCGAAGATCCAAGTCCGACAAGGCGAAGGCGCTTCGGTCGGCGATGTGATCGGGTGGATTGAAGAGACGGGACGAATGGCGGAGCAGCCCTCGCCCGCCGCGCCGCGCGCATCGGATGGAGAAAGCCGAGTGGCGGCCCGCGCCGAGCCACCGCCCGTAGTTGCCTCATCGCTACCGGTCGTGAAACCCGAGGCCCCCGCAGCCCCTCCACCCGTCGCACCGGTGGAGGTGATCGCCCAAGAGGACGACGAACCACCTCCAAGTTTTGAAGAAGTTCGAGAATCGCTCCCGCCACAGGGCTTTGCGCGCGTGATGCCCTCTGCGCGCCGTGCTCTCAAGGCGCGCGGCCTTCGACCGGAAGAAGTCACCGCCACCGGCCCCGGCGGACGGCTGCTCAAAGAAGATGTGGAGCGATACGCTGGTTCACGAGCGGAGCTCGGCGAGGCGCCGCTACCAGCACCCAAAGCCGCAGCGGAGCCAGCCGCTAAGTCGGCTCCCGAGCCCTCCGTCAAACCGGTGGCGGAGCCGGCCTTCAAGCCCCCGCCTGCCGCGCCAGACCGCGCACGCGAAAGCGCGCGACAAGAGGAGATCGTACCGCTCAGTCCACTTCGCCGCCGGGTTGCGGAGCGTCTGGTACAAGCGCAGCACGCCGCGGCACTGCTCACTACCTTCAACGAGGTCGACATGTCCGCGGTTTTGGCGTTGCGACAGCAGCACCAGCCCAAATTCCAGGAGCGTTATGGCATCAAGCTCGGCCTAATGTCCTTCTTCGTAAAAGCCGCGATTGAAGGACTGAAGCTGATTCCTCAGTTGAACGGCGAGATTCGCGGCAACGACGTGGTCTACCGCAACTATTACGACATCGGCGTCGCCGTGGGCGGTGGTCGGGGGCTAGTGGTGCCGGTCATCCGCAGCGCGGAGCGGCTGAGCTTCGCCGAAGTCGAAAGAGCCATTTCCGACCTTGCCGCGCGCGCCAAAAATAATCAACTTAAGCTGGATGAGCTACAGGGCGGCACCTTCACCATTTCCAACGGCGGAGTATACGGGTCGCTCCTCTCCACCCCAATCGTGAATCCACCGCAGAGCGGAATCTTGGGGCTCCATGCCATTTTGGATCGCGCCGTGGTAGTCGACAAACAAATTGTGGTTCGTCCCATGATGTACGTGGCGCTCACTTACGATCACCGCCTGGTGGACGGCCGGGAAGCCGTTACCTTCCTCAAGCGCATCAAAGAATGCGTGGAGGATCCGGCCAGGATATTGATCGAGGTTTAACAGGGCACGAAGCGGCATCTACTAGGGACATGACGATCAAGAGATTGGACCACGTCAGCGTCGTCGTCGACGACCATTCGGCCGCTATCGCTTTTTTCACCGCGCTCGGCATGACGCTCGAAGGCGAGATGCCGGTCGAGGGCCCGTGGGTGGACCGCGTCAATGGGCTCGAAAGTGTCCAAGTCGACATCGTTATGATGCGGACCCCAGATGGGCACGGGAAGCTTGAGCTGACGAAGTTTCGCAATCCCAAA
>DASXTY010000825.1:0-6153 GCA_036505155.1 Polyangiaceae bacterium
CCAGTTGCACCCCCTTGTTTCAGTGCCCATTGCTCTCTTACGGCATGCTCCAAGGCGACCGGGCGCTGGTAGCGCAGCCGTGGGACGACACCTGGCGCTGCATCCGGCTCACGGATGACATCCCGCAGCCCTTCGCGGATCCAAAGTGCGCTCTGCTTCGCGCTGCTTCGCGGCAAGAGTGGAGGACGCTGCCCAATGGGCGCGCAAACCGGTAAGCAGCGCGGCCGAGCCAACTGGGGTCCCGACACCACTGCCAGCACTTCCTTGACTTTCTAATTTGACCCTTGCTTTCGTGTCAGTTGAAGGAGTTAACCATGTCGAAGCTTGTCGGACTCGGTGTGTTTTTGATCCTGGTTGAGCTCGCGGTTTTGGTTGCCGTCCGAGTGCTCGACTTCCCGCCCCCATCCATGGCGGGAGTGCAATATATTTGCCGCGGCTCGAATGATCTTTTGACGTGTTCCTTTACCAATACCGGCGAACGCGTCGACGGAAGAATCTGCGTCACCGGAAAGCTCGTGCCGCAGAAGGGCGAAAAGAACCTGGAATCGGCGCCCATTTGTACCGGCCGCATCGGGCCGAAGGAGACCCGTACCATCAGCGCGCCCTGGGCGCGTGGTTCTGCAGCCGACGTCTGTTTCAAACTGGATGAGCACGCAGGGAAACAGCTCGACATGGACAGCTGCACGCTGAAAATGCGCACGCAGATGTGAAGCTTACTTTCAAAACGCCCGGATCAAATCCAACATCTTCCGGTCGAGCTTCATGTCGCGAAAGTCTTCGTACGCCACGTCTTTGCGCCGGCTGTTGAGCGGCCCGTAGGAACCGCGAAAATCCCAGATGGCCCAACCCCATCCGGCTTCTTGGATGAGCTCCATCCAGTCCTTCATCCACGCCAGCACCACCGAATGGGGCTCGCGGCAGTACGCCCCGAACTCGCCGATGTGAATGCCTACGCCCTGAGTTTCGATCGCCTGCCAATCTCGCACTCGTTGCGACAGCCGTTCTCGATCCCAAAACACGCCGTCGATGGTGAGCGGCCAGGTGGGTTCCGGCCACTTGTCGGCGCCCATGTAGGTGCCGAACCACTCCGCCTTGTAGTGGCTGAGCTGAATCGGCTCGTAGGCGTGTAAGCTCTGAGCCACGCCCAGATCGACCAAGCTTTTCACGGCGTCGTAGCCCCACCGGAGACCGTCAACGATAATCAAGCGGTCCGGATCTTCAGCCCGAATGGCACCCGTCAGGCGCCGAATCACGCGCGCGTACGCCGGCTCGTCAAGCTCCCAGGGTGGCTCGTTCAACAAGTTGAAGCTGAGCAAGCGGTTGGGCACGCCTCGGTACCTCCGCGCGAACATTGCCCAATGCTGGGCGGACAGCGCGAGCGGCTCCTCTTCTTTCCACAAGTTGAACGGCTCCGGCGGCCAGTTAACACAATGACCAGGCGCGCGGTGAAAGTTGAGGTTCACGTGAATGGCGTAGTGCCGCCCCCATTCGAGCGCCTGGTCGATCGCTTCCAAGCGCTCTTCAAGCAACTTCGAAGGGTCCTCCTTCTCCGACCAGATTCGATAGTCCATGGGGAGCCGGGCGAAGTTGAAGCCCCACTCGCGCATGAGCTCGAAGTCCGACTCCTGAAAATGGAGCTCTTTATCCACAGTGTACAGACCGTGCAGATTGAAACCTCGCCAGCGCGGAAGCTTGCTCGCGGTAGCTTCGGGGAGCTCACCCATTACCGACTGGCCATCTTCGGGCGAGGTCATTCGCGGAGCTGTATTTCCAGGTGCATAAGTCATGGTATCTGTTCTTCCTTAGAGTTTCAGTCTGACTTTCAGAGTCCCCGTTCGCAAAGTGACTCGAAGGTGGTGCTGCACGCATCGGTCAACCAATCGCCGCCCGCGCGGATGGACATGGCTGCGCAGTTTGCAGTGCTAGGGTCGTAGGGCTCGCCAGAATCCCATTGGGTAAAGGTGACCGGCTGGCCGCTCACCCAATGGAAGGTGGGAACGGTGCCGGTATCCGTGAGTCCGATCCAGGTGTCGTCGCTGATTCGGCTGCTCAGGAACAGCTGCTCGGTCGAGCTGTTTATGGTCACCAGGGTTCCGCCCCACATTTGGCAATTCGACAGAGCGGCCGTCCAGGTCTTCAGGCTGGTGACCTTCTTGTAACAACTGGTGTTGTCCGCGCTCTTGAACTCGTTGGCCAAGTTGCAGGCGTAGGTCGTGCACGTGCCGGACGGACAAGCACCCGTTGTGCAGTCCGCTCCGGAAGCGCATTTCTGGCCCACGGCGCATTTCGCGCTGCACAGCCCGCCGCAGTCCACGTCGGATTCGTTTTGATTCTGCACCGTATCGCTGCAAGTCGGCGGCTGGCAGGTGCACGGCGGCGAGGGGCAGCTGTTGTTCACGCCGCACACCCCGTTTACGCAATCGGTGCCGAGGATGCACTTCTTGGTGTCCGCGCATTTGAGCGAGCAGCAGCTCGAGCTGCAGCTGCCTTTGCCGCAGTCCATGTCGGTTTCGCTGCCGTTCAGCACTCCGTCCGGACAGCTCGGCGCCTGGCAAATCCCCGATACGCACACACCGCTCTGGCAATCGGCCGGCACCCCGCACTTTTTCAAGTCCGCGCACTTCTTGCCCTGTGAGACACAGGTAGTGCCGCCACAGTCTTGATCGGTTTCGGTGCCGTTTTTCACGCTGTCGCTGCAGGTCGGCGCCTGGCACTTGCCGGATGTGCAGACGCCACTCACGCAGTCGGAGGGGCCGCTGCAATTCTGGTTCGTGGCGCAAGTGGCCCCGCAACAGCCGCCGCAGTTGCAATCCGTTTCGCACGCGTCCTTCGGGCAGGCGTTCCCGCAGGTGTTCACCGAAACGCAGATCCCTCCTGCGCAGTTGCCGCTGGTGCAATCACCGCCTCCAGAGCACTTCTGCCCGTTCGCACACTTTTTGCCGGGGGCACAGCTGCCGCCGCAGTCTACATCGGTTTCCAAGGGATTCTGGACGCCATCGGTGCAGAGCGGTAGCTGACACTTACACGGCGGCGTCGGGCAGTTGTTCCCGAGGCTGTTGGTCCCCGCACCGCACACCTTGTCCATGCAGTCGGAGCCAAGAGCGCAGTCTTTGTTGTATGCGCACCGCGGGCAGTTGTTCGACCCTCCGCAGTCGGTATCCGTTTCGTTTTGGTTTTTCACCGTGTCGGGGCAAGTGGGCGACTGACACATACAGGGTGGCGTCGGGCAAGCGTTCATCACGCCGCACACGCCGCTCTGGCAGTCGCCTCCGCAGCTGCAGCTGCGCGACACGTCGCAACGCGGGCACCTTCCGGGGCTCCCCCCGCACATCGCGCTCAGCATTCCGCCGCAATCCACGTCCGATTCCAGGTCCGCCGGTAGCCCGTTTTTCACCACGTCTTGACAGGTCGGCACCTGGCAGATTCCACCTCGGCACACCCCGCTGGCGCAGTCGCTGTTGGCAATGCACACGCCACCGTCCGCGCAGCGCTGGGTGCAGGTACTACCGCCGCAATCCTTATCCGTCTCGTCCTGATTGCGCGTCTGATCCGAGCACGACGCTGCTTGGCAAGTTAGGCCCGGTCCCGGGGTCGCCTGACACACCCCGCTCGCACAGTCGCACCCCACTCGGCACGTCTTGCCGGTGACGCATCGCAGGTTGCAGGTGCCGCCGCCGCAACCGTCCGTAACCAGACCACCGCCCCCGCAGTCCACATCGGTCTCGTTTCCGTTTTTCTGCATGTCCGCCGGATTGCAGCTCGGCGCCTGACAGACGGACCCGGTGCACACCAAGCTCGCGCAATCGGTCCCGACGTTGCAAGCGAGCCCGGTGGCACACCCCGCGCAGTCAGGCCCTCCGCAGTCCTTGTCGGTTTCCGTTCCGTTCTTTATTGAGTCGGTGCAGTGCGCCGCCTGGCAGATCGAGCTGCTGCACACTCCGTTTTGGCAATCGCGCACGCCGTCGGAGCACGCGCCGCCCACCGCGCACTTGGGGCAGGTCCCGCCTCCGCAATCCACCCCCGTTTCAGCTCCGTTTTTTACCCCGTCGGTGCAGCTGTCTCCCTGGCAAGTCCCGCTGCAGACACCGCTCAGGCAGTCGCCCGAATCGACGCAGGGGGTTCCCGCCCCGCACAGCGGACACGGCCCCGCACAGTCCGCAGCTTTTTCACCCTGGTTCAGGATCCCGTCCATGCAGCTCGGCGCCAAGCAAACCCCTCCCACCGAACAGCTCAGCTCTTCGCAATCGCTCCCCACCTTGCACCCAGCGCCCAGCGCGCATTTCGGGCAACCGTCGCCTCCGCAGTCCTTGTCGGTTTCGGTGCCGTTCTTCACCCCGTCGTTACAGCTCGGGAGCGCGCATTTTCCGCCGCTGCAGGTCATGCTCGCGCAGTCGTTCGACACATTGCAGGCCTTGCCGATCCCGCACCGGTTCATGCAGCTTCCCCCGCAGTCCACATCCGACTCGGTGCCATCGCGCGCTCCGTTGCTGCACGCCGCGGCGGCCGCGTCCGGCGTTTGGTCCAAACCCCTGTAGTCGCCCGACGAACAGTGGGTGCTCAGCGCCGCGCCGATAAAGGCCGCTGCGAGAACAACCAACCACCGCATACCAAGACTAATCCGCGTGTTCATGAGTCATGCCGACGTGCCCTCGGACAGCCATACCCAACCCATAGTGCGCAGTTTGGTCGCAACCGGCGCAAAAAAGGCGAATCAAACACCCCCGAAGTCGTTCTTTGCAAAGGCCGAGCTGCTTCTTACAAAAGCCGACTTGGTTCTCGAGAAGACGAGGACCGCTCCCCAACAGGAATGACCCCGTAGGCCCGCCTATAATGTGCTCCGTTATCCTACCCGATGAGCGCGCCAAAAACGTTCCCATCGCGTCAAAAAAGTTGGCCGGGAGACGTGTCGGCTGAAAGATTCGCGCCGCCTCGGTGACCAGCTCCCAGGTGACCGGGCAGTGTGCCGTGAATCGGCGCGCATGGCTGCGGATCGTCACCACAAAACGTGACTGACACATCAGGAGAAAGAATGAAGGGCGCCATGGACGTGTGTTTGCCCCGAGCCCAGCAGGTCTGCGTGTGCGGATCGACCGTCTTGGAGATGCACTGTGATCCAAAAAGCTGGGACGTCGCGCCTTCACGCGCCAGGTTGAGCCGGTTGCTCTGGGGGCTCGATTGGAACCAGCATCTCCCCTTCGAGGCGACCCGTGACGGGATCACGGTGCACATCACCAGCCTCGAAGCGGCGATGCCGTTCATCGCCGAGCATTATCCCGCGCTCTTCGCCGAGCCCGTCGATCACACGCGCTTTGTCGACGAAGACTTCACGCCCGCCAAGCGGCGCTATTACGCGCTGGCGGGGGATTTTTTCGAATTCAGGGACAGAAACCAGACCATCGCGCTGCTGCTCGGTACTCCCGTCGACTGGAGCACCTATTATCTCCGCAGTGGCGCAGTGCTCCCCGCATATCAGGGGCGAAACCTGTTTCATCGATTCTTCCCTTTGCTTTTCGCTTGCTTGCGCGAGGCGGGTGTGGAGCGCGTGGAGTCGGAAACGGCCCCGTCGAACTTCTCGTCCATGTATGTGCTGACGCGCGCGCGCTTCAACATTACCGGTAGCCTCATGTCCGAGCGCTGGGGAGCGCTGATTCGCTTCACCAAGTTCCTCAATGAGCGGGGAGAGGACACATTTCTCCAACAATTTTGCCGGGGTGCCTGGTATCAGCAGCGTTCCAGAAGCCACGCAGACCCGATCGCCTTGGGAGAACCAGCTGCAGATTTTTCGGCTTGAGCTTGTCTTAAGTCTCTCTCGACCGGCAGCGTTGCTCAATCGTTGCCCGCGCACTAGCCACAGGAGAACTCCATGAAACGCAAGTTTGCTCTCTTCAGTCTGTGACGATGTGAAGGGGCCTCTTCGGGGGCTCCTTCCAGTTTTTCGTGAAAGCCGTTGGAACAGGTCTCAGAAGTCATGATCAGCCACATTATCAAGCTGGAAGTGGAAACATATGTGGAGAAGGTTCGCTCTTCTGCACTGTTCAAGCAGGCCCAGTCCGGCAAACTCGACGCAGAGGCGGTGGCTCAATACGTAGCCAACCTGCGTTACCTGTTCGCGGTCACGGAGACGTGCCAGACACTCGCTCGAAAGCGGGCTCT
>DASXTY010000826.1:0-3518 GCA_036505155.1 Polyangiaceae bacterium
GCGCCGGAAGTCTGCGTGAACGCGGTGGCTCCGGACCTGATCGCCGATAACGAAGACATGCCGGATGAGCTCCCCGGGCGCGCTATCACGGCGACACCATTGGGAAAACTGGTCAACCGCGCCGAGATCGCCGAAGTGGTGTGTCTGCTGTGCACGCCCGCATTCGCGATGATGACCGGGCGAACCATAATCTTGGACGGAGGGCGAACCATTCCACGCGTGGCGCTGGGCAAGGGAGACTAGTGCTGCGCTCCCGAAGTTCCTTCGGGGTTGCTCCGCAACCGCGGCGCGACACCCACCGTGAAGCGCTGTTACAGCAGCCTCAACCATCCAGCGCGAGAACGTGGCGCAACCCGTGCACCATCATGGCATCTTGCCACCTGACCGCCCTATCCCTCAGTGTCGCTCGAACTCTAGCTCTCGAACACCCAAGGCCTGGAGTATTGCGCGTTCGACCGGACAGATTGGCCGGTCCGGCTCCTCTCGCAAGCGCAAGGGGGCACGGAAACTTACGTGCTCGTTGGTGATGATGCGAGGCCGACCGGAAGGATTGTCGGATCCGCCATGTAAGAGGAAAGGATGCAGGAAAGCGACATCGCCACACTCTCCGGTTAGCTCATCGAATCGATGACACTCGGAAGCGAGATCGCCATAATCAAACCCTCCGGTCCCGTTTGCCACGCCTGCAGGTCGTTCCACGAGGTACCGCGCCACCGGTCCGATCGAGTCTGGCACAATGAAGGTGCCGCCGGTCCCCGACGGCACATCGCTCCAGAAGACGATCGCCAGCAATCCAAGCTCGCCGCTGTCGAGGTACTCTTTTCCGCCGAATGCGTCCTTGTGCCAGGTCCCCACGGCGCGCTGAGGTGCTCGCTAGGGACGCTCGGCGTTCCAGCGAAAGTTGATGCAAAAGTGGTTGCTCCAAAGAACTGGCGCGCTCACTCTCTCTTCGCCCCCCAAGAGCTGGCAGATCACCTGCCAAGCGCGCGGCGCGAGCCTCTCCACCTCCACGCTTTGTGTCCCCGGCATCTCGACCAAGGCTTCGACCCAAGTCGTTGAGTCACTCGGATCGTACCCGAGCTTCGCAAAGGCATCCTCGATCCACGGCGTAGCAGCTTCCCTGGCGAAGCATTGGCGCACCATCACGTATCCGTCACTTACGAATTGCTCGATCTCGGCAGTTGATAAAATCACTGCGATCTCACTGAACTGGAATTACGAGACACTCTATCCGAAAATCCGGCGACACCGCAAGTCCCGCGAATCCCTGTGCTTGATCGAGTTCGCACTTCGGATGTGGGACTCTGTCAACTTTCCAACACCCATGGGCGTTGCTCGCACCACGCTGGCCGCGTCCTGTGCGCTGTGAGGCGGTGCAACGCGAGAGAACTGCGGCGATGAACGCGGCGAGGTCCTGCCGCTGATCGGACGCGGGAGGGTGCTTCAATGTCCACAGGGCTCAGTAAAACCAGAATCGAAATTGCGCTCGCACAGTGGCCCCTCAAGTGACAACGCCCAGGTCATGCAGTCCACGACCTTTTGGGCTACGGAGTCACGATAAGGAGTGCTCACCGCGGTCAATGACAAACAGCCAGAGTTGTCGACGTGAAAATCGTATGTATTACAGTTCAAGCCGCAATCTCAGCACATTCTTCAGCCTGGTGCCGAGCACCAGCACTTCTTGCACGTGCACAGGCGCGCAGGCGCCCGCCCCGGAGCCACGTGTTGACGATTAGCTTGATCCATAAGGACTCAACGCCGAAACCGCAAAGGGAAGCACCTCGGCCACATCGCCGTCGATGAGAACCGTCGCCAGCAAATCGTGGGGCGTTTTTCCTTGGTTCACGATGACGTAGGGGACTCCGCGATGCGCCCCGAAAAGAGGGATGTTTGCTGCCGGGGTTACCACCAGCGAAGAGCCGAGAGCCAGCACCAGATCGGAGCGCTCCGCGGATCGTTTGGCGCGCTCGAGCAGCTCTGGGTCCAGAGCTTGCCCGAACATCACCACTGCGGGCTTCATCAGGCCGTTGCAAACGTGGCAACGAGGAGGCACGCGCAGACGCGCAAATTCTTCCATGCATCGCTCCGGGGTTTCACGCCGCCCGCACTCAACGCACTCCACTTCGGCGTTGGTTCCGTGGAGCTCGATGAGCTTGTCGCGCGAGGTGCCCGCGGCCTGGTGAAGACCGTCGATGTTTTGCGTCACTACGCTCTCTACGCGCCCCTGTCGCTCGAGCTCGGCCACCGCGTAATGCGCCGCGTTCGGAACCGCATCGCGGAACGCCGCATACCCCTCGAGCTTGTACTCCCAATACTGCACGCGCATCGCTTCACTCCCCATGAAATCCTGGTAATAAACCGGGTTACGACGGCTCCACACCCCTTGCGGACCGCGAAAGTCGGGGATGTTGCTGCGCGTCGAGATGCCGGCCCCGGTGAAAATCAGCGCGCTGTGTGCGCCGCGAAGCAGGTCCACCAGCGGTTGCAGGTCATTGGGTGGGGCCACAGACTTCCCATTGTAGTCCAACCTTGCAACCTTCTGAGCAGTGATGTTCACTCTCCGCCGTGCTGGAACAAACGCTCGGCGGCCTCACCGTGCGCCTCGCTGGAGGCACCGATCGACAAGGCGGCGGCGACGGTCCCATGGTGGTCCTTTTGCACGGGTTCGGCGCGCCCGGAACCGATCTGGTCGGCTTGTGGCGGGAGCTCCGAGTGCCATCCGAGACCCGTTTCGCGTTTCCGGAAGCGCCCCACGCGGTGGACCTCGGGATACCGGGATATTCGGGCCGCGCTTGGTGGGACTTCGATGTCGAGCAGCTTCAGCAGGCGCTGGAGCGGGGACAGCTCCGAGCGCTTTCGGAGCATTTGCCCGACGGCCTCATGGAAGCAAACCAGCGGCTCACCGGCATGCTGGATGAGCTCGAAGCGCGTCACCGCGTGCCGGTTGGAAAGCTCATCCTCGGCGGGTTTTCGCAGGGAGCCATGTTGAGCTTGGACGTTGCGTTGAATTCGCAGCGCTCGCTCGCGGGTCTGGTCCTGATGAGCGGCATGTTTATCGCCAGGGAGCGCTGGGAGCCGCTGATGCCCGAGCGCAAGGGCCTCCGCGTTCTCATGAGCCATGGCCGAGCCGACCCGCTGCTGCCCTTCGAGCTCGCCGATGAGTTGAAAGGCGCACTCGAGCAAGCGGGCCTGCGCGTCGAATTTCTGGCGTTCAACGGCGCCCACACCATCAGCGGCGGCGTTTTGGATTCGCTGAGCAAGTTTATCTCGAGCGCTTTCGAGCCTTGAAGTCGTCTCAAGTCAGTCCACCACCAGAACCGCAGCACCGTTTAGCCGCCCCCGGCGCAAATCTTCGAGTGCTCGATTCGCTTCCGTCAACGGGTATGCGGACACCTCGGTGCGGATCCGAACCCGGTCGGCCAAATCCAAAAATTCTTTCCCATCGCGACGGGTGAGATTCGCTACCGAGACCAAGGCCCGCTCGCCCCACAAAAGCTCGTAGGGAAACGACGGGATAT
>DASXTY010000827.1:0-5421 GCA_036505155.1 Polyangiaceae bacterium
ACCAAGCTCTCGCGGATCTGGTAACCGTGCTCGAGCCGCGGGTGGTGATCGGAGTGGGCGCCTTCGCCGAACAGTGCGCGCGCCGCGCCCTAGCCGGTCGGAGCATAGCCATTGGTCGCATCGCGCACCCGAGCCCGGCAAGCCCCGTGGCCAATCGCGGCTGGGTCACGCTGATCGAGCGGCAGCTCGAGGAGCTCGGGGTTTTGTGGAGCTAGTGGAGCTAGTGGGGCGACTTTGCAGGATGTCGCGATCCGTCACACCGGCACCGATTTTGCAGTCTAACTGTTGTGGGCGACTCCCATTGCGAGGAGGTCCAAAAGTGGCGATCTTCATAGAACCATGTTCAACGTTTCCAAAGCTCCCGAGCCTGGCCCGGTTCGGCGAGTGCTAATGGTCGACAGCATC
Organism: Polyangiaceae bacterium; assembly: GCA_036505155.1. Classification (GTDB taxonomy): domain Bacteria; phylum Myxococcota_A; class Polyangia; order Polyangiales; family Polyangiaceae; genus DASXTY01. The sequence goes on from DASXTY010000827.1 coordinate 406, forward strand.
GAGTGCGATCTTCGCGCGGTTCGCTGGCTTTTACTCGACGCGGGCATCGAAACCACGTACGTCGGCACGGCTAGTTCCGCTCGCAACATCGACGAAAAGTTCGACGCGCTCTTGACAGAGGCCGTGTTGGATGACGGTTCCGGCATCGATCTCGCGGGCGAGCTCATCGCGGACGGAAAGGTATCGCGCGTGGTGTTTTACACCGAGGGCACGCTACCGGATGCGCTCAGAGAAGCGCGCCGGCTGGGCCCGGTGCTTTTCAAGAAAGACGGTCCGCTCGGTTTGGTGCACGCTCTAGAGACCGCTCCGAAGCCGAAGAGCGCCTTCCCGCCGCCCGAAGAAGGGCACGCGCGATATTTCGAGCAGATTGCCTCCGGTATAAAGCACGCCGCCTCCGGTCTAAGGCACTAGCTGCGCGTCTCAAGGCTCGGATATTGACGGTCATTACGCGCGGCAGCAGCGCCGCGCAGGTAGCATCGGGTCCACGTCGGGCGGTTCTGCTGAGTAGAATTTCCTGCGCGCCGACGGCCTTGGGATACCGTGCAACTGTGATCGTCAGGGAGGTCTCGGAAGCTAATCTCAGCGACGCCCGAGCGTATCTGGAGAAACGCCGACACGTCGCTTTTTCTCTTGTCGAACCTCGAGAGTCATGGCCCGCGCTTGGGCGATCATGGGAGCTCGGGCAATTTCAAAGTGATCGAGGACGATGGCGAAATTTGCTGCGTCTTTTGTCTCACTCGCAGGGGTAACTTGTTGGCTCAGGCAGGCGGGCGGAAAGAACTGGCATCCGAGATTGTCGACGCCTGTCGAACCGAACCGATTCGCATACAGGGGGTCGTAGGCGAATGGCGCATTGCCGAAGCCATCTGGCAAGTCGTTTGCGCTTCGCCAGGCTTCAGAGAGCAGACCGTCAAGAAAGAAGTTCTTAATCGACTCGACCTAGAAAGGGACTGCACAGTCGATGCATACAGTCCATCCGTGGTGATCGATTCGGTAAACGGAAAGCTCCTCGTCGCGGTGACCAACTACGCCAGCGTGGGCAGACCAGGTCTGTTCCGCTGCGAGCTCGACGGCACCGGGTGCACCTACAGCGATATCTCCGCCGGGCAAGGCCTTTTCAGCGTGTCGCATCCCTCCGCTGCCATCGATTCGGCAAACGGAAAGATCCTGGTGGCAACCGTGAACGGAGACAACGGGAATAGACCGGGGCTCTTTCGCTGCAACCTCGACGGCACCCGCTGCACCTATAGCGACATCTCCGCCGGGCAACCGGGAAACAGCGGCTATGACCCTTCGGCGGTAATTGATAGCGCGAACGGGAAGCTCCTCGTCGTGACCACGAACGGCGACTATGCAAGAAGGCCGGCGCTGTTCCGTTGTAACCTCGACGGCACCGGCTGCACTTACAGCGACCTCTCCGCCGGGCAGGGCGATAACACCGGATCGTATCCGTCCGCTCTCGTTGATTCGGCAAACGGAAAGCTCTTGGTCGTGACCCAGAAATGCAACCCCTGCATTACGGCGCTGTTTCGCTGTAACCTCGACGGAAGCGACTGCACCTACAGCGACCTCTCCGGCGGGCAGGGTAACGGCGGGGTTAGTCCTTCCGCTGTTATCGATGCGGCAAGCGGAAAGCTCTTCGTCGCTACACCGAGCTACTATAGCCATGGTGCGGCGGCCATGATCCGCTGTAACCTCGACGGCTCCGGCTGCGATTACAACGACATCCCCGAGTCGCAGTGGGATCCGTCGGCCGTGATCGATTCACAAGACGCAAGGCTCCTGGTGGCCACCTCGAATGCATCGAACGAGTTCAGGCCGTCTCTCTGGAGTTTTTGTTTGCGCTGAGCCAGCCGCGCCCGGGGTTTTTTGCGGCCCGGAGCCCGAAGGGCGAGGACCGCCGGCGGTGAAGCGCCGCACGCCGCGGGGGAGCATCAAACCCCTGTACTCTACGAATAAACTGTGCCTCCATAGCCCGCGCTCTTTCCGAGGCCTTTTCGGGAACAACTTTTCAAGAGCAACCAGGACGACGCTAGGAATTCATCGTGCCAAAGTTCACTTGGGACATCGACCCCGCGATCTTTCACCTCGGTTGGTTCCAGCTGCGCTATTACAGCCTGCTTTTCGTGGTCGTGTTTTTGGGGGGCTACGCGCTGCTCAAGTGGCAGATCGTGCGCGGAGGGGGCGATGAAGAGGAGGCGGGCGATTTCGTAATTTACGGGGTGCTGGGGGTGCTGGTCGGCGCGCGCCTGGGCCATGTGCTGTTTTATGATTTGGAAAAAGCGCTGAAGGACCCGATCTGGATCTTCAAGATTTGGACCGGCGGTCTGGCGAGTCACGGCGCGGTGATCGGGCTCATCACGGCGATGTACTTGTTTTGCAAGCGCCGCGGCTTGCCATTTCTCGAGGGCGCGGATCGATTTTCGTTTTCGGCGGCGCTGGGCGCGAGCATCGTGCGCCTGGGCAACTTTTTCAATTCCGAGATCGTAGGGCGTCGGACCGACCAAACTTGGGGCGTGAAGTTCCCGCGCTACGATCAGGCGGGCACGGTTTGGTACCGTCACCCGAGCCAGCTTTACGAGATGACGTGGGGGCTTTGCGTGCTCGGCGCACTGTTGTTGTTCGACCGGCGACTGGGAAAAGAAAATCGCCCGCGGGGAGCGCTCATCTCGCTGTTTTTTGCGCTTTATTTCGTGGGACGCTTCTTCATCGAATACGTGAAAGAGTATCAGGTGTCGATCACTCCGGAGGATGCTCCGCTCAGCATGGGACAATACCTGAGCATCCCCGGAATTTTCCTGGGTTTCTACGGACTTTATTGGAGCTTCCGGCGCCGCAGGCCGGCGCGTTGGGCGAGTCAATACGATGAGGGGGAGGAAGAAGAGGAAGACGAAAAAGCGGGCGAAGAGGAAGAGGAGGAAGACGGCGAAGAAGAAACCGAAGCCACGGAGAAAGGCCGCGCTCGCGACCCGGATGTCGAGGCGGAGTTCGCAAGCCGCGATGCCAAGCGCCCGAGAAGGGAGTCGCCGGACACGGAGCCGGACCAAAAGAAGCAGAGCGAAAAGGACGAGGGGGACTGAGCGCGCAAAAGTCAGCGCGTCAGCACATCTTTGATGCTGTAAAGGCCGGGCTTTCGACCGACGACGAAACGCGCGGCCCGGAGCGCTCCGTGGCCAAAGAGCTCGCGGCTGGTGGCTCGGTGCGTAAGCTCCAGCCATTCGCCGGGCCCAAACAGGTGGACGGTGTGCTCTCCCACCACGTCGCCTCCGCGCAGAGCGAACACTCCGACTTCTTCAGCTCGCCGCTCGCCAATATCGCCTTGCCGGCTATGAGTTGGCGCCAGATGGCTGCGGACGGATTGGGCCGCTTCGAACAAGCGCCGCGCGGTACCGCTGGGTGCATCCTTCTTTTTTCGGTGATGCACCTCCGTGATCTCGACGTCGTACTGGTCGCCGAGCTGTCGCACAGCGTGCTCCACAAGCTCGGCCAAGACTTGGATCCCGACGCTCATGTTCGGCGCCCAGAGCACCGCGACCGCGCCCGAGGCCTTCTCCAGAGCTCGCATCCCCGCCGGGTCGAGACCGGTGGTGCCGCTGACCACGGGAAGCTTTTGGCGCGCCGCTTCGGCCACCAATTCCGGCACCGCCGAAGCGTGGGAAAAATCGATGACCACATCGGCGCCCAACAAACCCGCTCCCAGGTCCGTCGACGCAATCACGCCGAGCGTGCCGACACCTGCCAGCTCTCCGATGTCTTTACCTTGATGCGGATCGACGCTGGCACAGACCGCGCCGACAATTTGCATGTCCGGCGCTTCGTGAGCCAGGCGCGAGACCACCAGCCCCATGCGCCCGGTCGCGCCGTGCACCGCAACTTTCACGATGCCTCGTAGGCTTGGATGACGGCGCGCAATTTTTCAACACAGTCGGAGCTGGCTTCGACCAGCGGGGGCCGCACCGCAGGGCTCATCAGGCCACGAAGCGCCAGAGCCGCTTTGACGGGCTGCGGATTGGGCTCGAGAAAAAGCCCACGATGGACCGGAAGCAACGCTCGGTGCTTTCGAAGCGCCTCGTTCCATCGCCCGTCCAGAATATCGGCCACCACTGCGCCCACCTGCCGCGGGTAAAGATTGCTGGTGACACTGATGACACCCCGGGCTCCAAGGCTCATCAACGCCAGTGTGAGCGGGTCGTCTCCGGAGAGCACGGTGACGCGCTCCTCCGCGCGCCGCAAAAGCTCCTGACAGTAGGCGATGTTACCGGTGGCGTCTTTGATAGCGATCACGTTGGGCGAAGAGTCCAAAATCCGTAAGGTGGACTCGACGCTGAGCTCGACCGCCGTCCGGCCCGGGATGTTGTAGAGGATGACTGGGCAGCTTACGGCTTTTGCGACCAACTCCACGTGCCGCACCAGCCCCTCTTGCGAGGGCTTATTATAATACGGCATCACGATCATCACCGCGTCCGCGCCCGCTTCGAGCGCGGCTCGGGATGCCCCGATGGTGGCTTTGGTGTCGTTGGTTCCGGTGCCCGCGATGACCGGAACGCGCCCCTTCACCAGGCGCACGCACCGCTGGATGACTTCGTGCTGCTCGGCGTGGGAAAGGGTCGGTGTTTCACCGGTCGTGCCGCACGGCACCAGGCCCGAGATTCCGCCTTGTAGCTGAGCCGCCACATGGCGCTCGAAAGCTGCCCAATCGACTTCAGAGCCGTCCGTCAAGAACGGAGTTACCAACGCCGTGTAAGCGCCGGTCAGGGCTAAGGCTGCCATGGTCACCTTGTTTTTGTCGCGGATGGCGGACAAAGGCAATAGGCGAGGGCTGAGCTACTATTGAACGTGGCCAAGAAGACACTCTCCCTCGATCAAGCCGCAGCCCGACTACGGCTCACGCCCGATGCAGTACTCGCAATGATTCGGTCTCGGAGGCTGGTGGGTGTTCTGGTCGATGGCGTATGGCGTGTTGCCAGCGCCGACGTCGATGCCCTCCTGCGACCGCCAACCGGCTACTGCCCGCCT
>DASXTY010000828.1:0-2195 GCA_036505155.1 Polyangiaceae bacterium
AACGTCGAACCGAAACATCGACTGGTAAAGAGAAACTACGGAGCCACTTTGCTGGTGGACGTTCCGAAGATGGGGGTGTCCGAGAAAGAGACGCCGGCTTCTCTGGAGCCTTCCGCGGAAGAAGATCAGGAGCAAGCGCCGGCTCCCAAGAAAAAGAAGAAGCGGAAAAAGCCGGTCAAGCGGGAAGAGCCCTAGGCAGTTGCGCCGGACTTCCCCGCGGCAAGGCCGTGAACGGACACGCTCCGGAGTCAACTGCGCCCGGCGCGCTCGCGGAAAGTTCTCGGGGTCAGTCCGGTTACCCGCTTGAAGACCGTCGCAAAATACTCTCCTGATTGAAAGCCCAGATCGAGCCCGATCCGGGTCACATTGTTGGTTGAACTCTGCAGTCGCCGGCATGCCTCGGTAATCCTGCGCCGGAGGTAGAACTGCGCCGGAGGAATCCCGACTTCAGCGCGGAAGCGTTGCTTGAAGTGCGAAGGACTCCAGCCCAGTTTTCGAGCGATTTCCGGCAGCGGCAGGGGCTCTTCCAGGTGATTTTCCATTAGCTTCATCGCTTCGCGCACCATGAGCGAGTGCTCGCTGTGCTCTACTGCGTTTGCGGCCCGGAGCAGGGTGGTGATGATCTCGAGCAGACCGCTCCTCACCTCCAGCAGACCACGCGCGGTTTTGGGCTCAAGCAGGGTATCCAGAATCCGATGGTAGGCGCCGCCGACGGTGCTGGGCGCCGCGAAGCAGCGAGGCAATTGGATCAACGCGTCCACGGCGAGACGCGCCTCGGCAGGCGGCAGGTCGAGCAGGGTGCGCTTGCCGGAACGGCCCCCAGGCCACAAAAACAGGTTCATCCAGTAGAGCTTGCAGGGCTCGAGCGCCGCCCCCACGCCGCCATGCCGCTCGTGTGGCCAGGTTATGTACACGTGACCGCCGGATACTTCATGAAATTCGCGCTCGACCCACCAGTGCACGGTGCCCCGGTCGATGTAACAAAGCTCCATGGTCTCGTGTATGTGCTCGGTGAGCCCGCTGGGATCGGCGCGTCGCAAGTCATCCCGCCCGATGGACCAAAGTTCAGGTAGCTCGGCCAAGGGACGCGGGACGAAGTGGAGCCGGCTGCCGCGCTGCTCTGCGGGAACGATCCGGGAGGCCACGGTGATCAACGGCACATGTTGGCACAGAGCCATTCTTATTCAAACGGTTTTCCATTCATCGAAGCGGGCACGCAGTTTGCTTCCTCTATGTCTAGGAACAGCAATCTGCGTTCCTCGACCATTTCTGGCACACCCGGAGGAGACCAATGGCCCACTATTTGAGGAAGGTCGTTTTAGCCGGACTTGCCGCGGTATCCGCTTACGGACCCGCTGAAGCCAGCGCCTGTGGAGGCACTTTTTGCGACAGTGGCCCGCGGGCAATGCCTGTCGATCAGACAGGCGAGAACATCCTGTTCGTCATGGACGGAACCAGCGTCGAAGCGCACGTCCAGATCCAATATCAGGGCGACGCGGCCCGTTTCGCGTGGATTGTTCCGATGCCCAAAGTCCCCGACGTGACCGTGGGCTCGCAGCAATTATTTGCGAACCTGCTCCAGGGTACCGTGCCGACCTACGGTTACTCCAACCAGCGGGACTCGTGCGGGTCGTTCGCCTCGAGCGGCGGTTCAGGGGGAGCGAGCTTTGGAAGCGGCGGATCGTCGGGCCTACTCATTGTGGGGGACCCCGGTGTGACGGTCGTGTACCAAAAGACCGTCGGCGCTTTTGAGGTTGCTGTGCTCTCGGGCGGCACCGCCGACGAGGTGAGCGCCTGGCTTCAGACCAATGGCTACGCGTCCACCGCCACCGCCCCTGCGATTCTGGCGGATTACGTCGCGCAGGGCTTCGTATTCGTAGCGGTGAAGCTCACCGCTGGAGCCGGAATCAACGAAATCCATCCCCTGGTCTTCCGCTACGCCGGCAACGAGCCGTGCGTGCCCTTGAAGCTCACGGCGGTTGCCGCCACCCCCGACATGGGTGTTCGCGTTTTTTTCCTGGGTGACGACCGAGTTTTCCCCACCAATTACAAGCACGTAGTCCTAAACCCGGTGCGGATCGATTGGAACACCTTTGCGACGAACTACAATTCGGCGATTACGCGCGCCGCCGACAGCCCGTTGGCCGACGGTCACGCGTTCATCACGGAATATGCCGGGGCTAGCCGGGTGGTCA
>DASXTY010000829.1:0-2867 GCA_036505155.1 Polyangiaceae bacterium
GCCCGCGGTAACTTCATCTGCGGCCTGTGTGATTCGCCACCGCGCCATGATGGCGAAAACTTGGTGCTGTCCCAAGCCCAGAATTGGCAAGTGAGCTGAATTGGGGTGACCGATGCCCCTTCTGAGCATGCGACCAATGGACTTTGAGCTGAGCTGGGTCAGAATCTATGGTTCGATGTTCTTTTGCAGGCTGCTCGCTTTTGCTGCGTCGATGGGTCTTGTCGCCTGCGGCAGCGATGACGCGCGGGTGCTATCGCCGCGGGCGAGCGGGTCGGGAGGCTTGAGCCAAGCCGGCGCGGGTGGAGGCGGCGGCATAACGAATGGCAGCGGAGGCGTTTTCGGTGGTGGCGGCTCTTCGGGCAACGCGGCCGGAGGAGCGACGCCCGGCTCCGGTGGCTCCGGTGTCGGGGGCAGCGTGATGCTCAACGTGGATGGGTCGACGCCGACCCAAAATTGCGGACCCAACTTCACCGGGATCGTGCGGGACTTCAAAGCCTGGGGAGACCCCGGTGGACATCCCGACTTCGAAGTCTATCACGGCACCAAAGCCTACGTGGGATTGGTCGAGCAGTTTCTGGGTCCCGACAAAAAGCCGATCCCCACCGGCGCCATGGACACCATCACGCCCCGTCAAATCACCAGCAAAGATTCCTTCAACCAGTGGTACCGGAACACGCCCTGTGCCGGACAAACGGTGGTGCAATGTCCGAGCGGTCAAGACAGCGTGAATCTTTCCACCGAATGGGTACTGCCCATCGTCCCGGTAGCCGGTCAGGTGGTCTCCTGGGATTCGGCCGCTTTGAATCCCCCCGGATTTTTCCCCATCGACGGGCAGCTTTTCGGCAATTACGCGGGCACCGCGCATAATTACCATTTCACTTTCGAGCTCCACACCGAGTTTTTGTACCAAGGTGGGGAAGTGTTCACCTTCACCGGTGACGACGATCTCTGGGTGTTTATCAACGGGCAGCTCGCGGTGGATTTGGGCGGCATGCACGCGCCGAAAATGGGCAGCGTGAGCTTGGACGCCATCGCTGCCACTTACGGACTTACGGTCGGCGGAACCTTCCCCCTCGACCTGTTCAACGCCGAACGTCACACATACGGCTCGAACTTCAAGGTGGACACGTCGATTGGTTTTTCGAATTGTGACCCGATCTTGATCTACTGAGCGGCATTGCGTAGACCTGAGCCATGAATCGGTTCAGGTTGTTGGTGGTGCTCCTTTTTGTTGGTTGCGCTGGAAACCCAAAAACCGCCGCCGAAGCTCCCGAGCCCGACTCTGCTGAAAACGAAACCGCTGCCGGCTCGGGGTCGAAAGAAAGAGCGGAGTCGACGTCGAAGAGCGAGACCGGCGGGGCGGCCGCTGAAGAGCACCATGGCACGTCGGGCCAGAGCGACGTGCAAAGCATCCTGCAGTTGGTGATCGACGACGAAGCGCTCGACCCATATCTACACCTGGGACAGCCGGGGCGTTTCCCTTTGGCGATCGCCGGACCCGACGTTCCCCAGGGGCTGGAGCTGCTCAAGGCGACCAAGCCAGTGGATATTGTGAACCAGTCGGAGTCCGGCAAAAGGGCGGTCTTGGTTTTCACCAAGGTCTCCGTTACCGGCAATCGAGCGGTCGTAACCTATCGTTACGATGTTGAAAAGATCAAAGGGACCTGTAACTTGACCAAAAACGAAGGTCGCTGGGAGCTCACCAACAGCCGAATCACGGCGCACAATTACACGCCTCCGTGAGCGTTTGCCGTTCGAAACCCGATCATCCACCGACTCGCCTGGGGTTTGGGCCCTGAGCCTGGGCTTGACGCTCCTCCAGGGATGCTCCGGGCACGCCGCGCATCCGAGCGCCACGGGCTTGCAGCCGCAAAGCGCAGCCAGCGACGCTGCCCGAGAAAACCACTCCGAGCGCCCGCAGCGGCCGGTGATGCGTTCACTCGATGTCCCGGGTCACGAGCCAGCCGTGGTCAGTGTTCCAGTGCCGCGCCCGCGCGCATTTCCGCTGTTGATTGCTGCGCACGGTGCCGGTGACACACCGGAGTGGCAATGCGAGGTTTGGAACCAGATCGCGGGCGAGCGCGCGGTGATCCTTTGCCCCCGAGGTGTCGCCATCGTGCGAGGCGGCGACTCGGGTTATTTTTACAGAAACCATCTGGAGCTAGAAAAAGAAGTGGTGGCGGCAACCCGCGCCTTGAAAGACGCGCTCGGCGGGTCGGTCGATGTCGAGCGCGCCGTCTACACGGGCTACTCGCAGGGAGCCACCATGGGAGCTTTGATGATCCGCACGCACGCCGACCAATTTCCGCGCCTGGTCCTGGTGGAGGGGGGCCACGGCGAATGGACTCTGCGCGTCGCTCGAGCGTTTCACCAGCATGGCGGCGAGCGGGTGCTCTTCGTGTGCGGCGGGACCGGGTGTGCCGAGCGAGCGCGCAAAAGCGCCCAGTTGTTAGAACGCGCCGGCGTCGTGGCGCGATCGGAGCTGGTGCCGCGCGGCGGACATACCTATGGGGGAGCGGTGGCGGAGCGCCTTGCCCAGATTTTCGACTGGGTCACTCAAGGCGATGAGCGCTGGCGTTGAGCTCCGCTGAATGGTAGGGCGGAGCAAGTGCCGCCCTAGCACTGCTCAGAACCGTTGCACTGACAGTCGGCAACGCAAGGCCTCGCTGGAGCCCGGCTCTTGACCAGTTGCCGATGCATAAAAAATATGCATACTCGTATGCATGCGGACTACCCTGGATCTCGATGAAGAATTGGTACGAACGGCCCTGGCCCAGTCCGGCGCCAGGACCAAGACTCAGGTGATAGAGATGGGCCTCCGGGCGCTCCTCGAGCGCGAAGCTCGGAAGCGCCTTCGGGCACTTTAC
>DASXTY010000830.1:0-2654 GCA_036505155.1 Polyangiaceae bacterium
CCACCAGCCGCCGGATTGAGCCCCGGCGCGCGATGAGCCCCTCGAGCAGGGTTGCAGTGCCGACTGCGTTGACGTCCATGTACCGCCGGAGGTCCAGCATCGATTGGCCGTTCCCCACCATGCCGGCGAGGTGATACACCACACTCACGCCCTCCAGGGCGCGCGCCACCACTTCGGGATCTCTGAGGTCGCCGGCGACCAGCTCATAATCCTCTGACCGCCGAGCGGGCGCTCCGTTCGGATGAGCCTGCGGGTCGAGATTGTCGAGCACGCGCACCCGGTCACCCCTGCGCACCAGCGCGTCCACCAAGTGCGAACCAATGAAGCCCGCCCCACCGGTGACCAACACCCGCTCCGGCGCCTGGTTCCACATTCTGATTTCGCTTACGCTTTGCTGCATGGCTTGGTTTCGCCTCAGAGTCGAGCGGTCTCGGCGACAATCAGGAACTGCACCGTCATGGCATCGATCACCAGGGCGAGTGGGTCCGAGTACAGCCGATTTTTGCCGCCTTCGCGATCGATGAGTCCCCGCAGCCAGCGCCCGAGCGGCTTTTGTCCCAAGCCGTCGACGATTCTTCGAACTTGCCGAATCGAAAATCCCGCTTGCTCGAACATCTCGAGCGCCGTCTCGCGGGTGAAAAATCTAAGGTGGGTTCGGTCCAGGATCCCCTGAACATCGTAGTCCCATCGATGCCTCAAGAGGCCGCCGAGGACGCTGCGATGCGTCACGTTCGGGATACTGGCGACGACGGTTCCACCCGGTCGGAGGAGGTCTCGGTATTTTCGCGCGGTCCTCCAGGGGTCGACCAAATGCTCCAGCACATCGGCGAAGATCACGCAGTCCGGCGCGGGCCATTCGTTGGGGAGCGGATCGTCGGCGTTGCCCGTGTATACCGCGTCCAGAACCCGCCGAGCACGGTCGGCTTGCATTGGAACCGGCTCGATGCCTCTCACCTGAATACCGGGACGTTGGGCCTTAAGTGCCCGACCGAGCTCACCAGCGCCGCATCCGACGTCAATGACGAATCGCGCAGCGCCAGGAACCAGGGCGGCTACTTCCGGTCGTTCATTATCGTAATACCCGTCTGGGGGTCGGTAATCCATTTTTCCGGCTACCGTATCATTTCTCGGCGTAGCCGATTTCGAAGCATAGCTAAAAGCTCACGAAGCGCGGAGCGATCGACTAGAGCAAGCAAGGTGACAAAGGTTGCAATCGTTGCGACCACGGCTGCGGCCAGCGTGAGTGGCCCCCCGGCCCACGGCAGAAATCCCCACCGCGATAGGGTTGCGGCTCCCAAACCCGCCAGCATTGCCGTCCGAATCTTGGGCCAGATTCGGGTATCGGGAATCAGCTGCTTGATCACAAAAACCACCGCCAGGTTGCCCGCGAGGATGTGAACGCAATAGCCGATGGTGAAGGAAAGCGCACCGGACCGAATGTGCATGGCCACGGTGCACGCCACCCAGTTCAGAATGGTCCAACCAATGCCGAGTCGCATCATCACTTGGGGCTTGCCCAGCGCATCCAGCGCGCCGTTCATGATCGGTGAAATAAAAGCCACCATGCTCACCACCGCAAAGGCATACAACATCGGAAGCGCCGGCATCCATTTGTCCCCAAAGAGCACGCGAACTACCGACGGCCCCAATCCCAGAAACAGGGCTACAGCAAATAGGGTCAGCGTGGCGCACACCTGGATGGTCCGCTCGAGGGTCTGCACGAAGGCCGTGCGGTCGTGCTGCTGCCGGCTGAGGAGCGGAAAGTTTACCCGGGCCAGGATCTCAATGGCCATGAGCGGGAAAAACGCGGTGTTGCGCGACCAGCTCACGAGACCGAACGAGTACCGGCCCAGGGCCGACCCCGCATACAGCGGCATGACCGCCGCGTTCACGAAGCCAATCATGTGCTTGGCCTGAAACGGGACGCCGAATCTCAAGATAGGACGCAATATTTGCAGGCTGAGCCGAAGAACCGGTCGCCAAGGTCGGAGCAATAAAGCGGCGAGGAGGCCTGCCGCTCCCTGAACCAGCACGCCAGCCACCAGTGCATACGGACCGTATCCCCGATGGGCGAAGACCACGGCGGAACCGTAGAAAGACGCCGTGAGAACCAAATCAATGACCGAAAGGCGTCCGAAGAGAAGCTCGCGCTCCATCAAAATGGCGGGAATCACCCGAGCCGAGGTGAGTAACAGCCCGAGTGAAAGCGCTCGCAGCATCCACACGCTGCTTTGTGGGAGGTCCGGCCAGAAAGTGACTACCCAAGGAGCGGTCACGTAGACGACCAACACGACTGCACTGCCCAGCAGCAGCTGAGCCCAGAATACGCTCGACAGCTCCTCGTCGGTCGCCTCGTCCCTCTTCTGGATGAGCGCCGCGCCGAAGCCTGCGTCTCCAAACAGCGAGAAGAACGACATGGCAAACTGAACGATCCAGAAGATGCCGAACTCTCCAGGGTCGAGCGCGCGCGCCAAGTAGATGAGGCCGCCCCACATGATGAACTGCTGGGCGACGGTGCGCGCAGCCAGCAGGAGAACACCAAGCTTGGCCCGGCGGCGCAGGGTCGCGGGATCGAGAGCGGGGACGCCGCCTCCCCCGGAAACAGCCCCGCCCGGACCCTCTCTCCCATCGCTCAGCGGGTCTTCACTCACCGG
>DASXTY010000831.1:0-6590 GCA_036505155.1 Polyangiaceae bacterium
CACACAGCACGTGCAGCCCCGCTTCAAAAGCCTCGATGGCGGTCGGCGTGTGATGGTAATGCGGGGTGGCAATCACCACCGCCTCGATCCTCCCGGATCGGAGTAGCTCGGACTGACTCTCGAAGCGGGCAACATTGCCGAATCCCTCCATGGCCGCCGGATTGACGTCGCAGACTGCGGCGAGCTCGGCTCCCGGCACTTCGCCCTGAAGGATGCTCCGAGCGTGCCAACCACCCATTCCCCCAACTCCTACAACACCGACACGTACCTGGTTCTTTTCATTCATGTTGTTCTGCTTCTAGTCACGGCTTCAGGGTTATCAGAAGGTCGCCTTCTTCAACCGACTGCCCGGCAGCCACCGACACCCGGTCGACGGTTCCGGCCTGCGGCGCTTCGACCGGGATTTCCATTTTCATTGACTCCAAGATCACGAGAGTCTGAGATTTTTCGACGCGCTCGCCAGGGAGTACTTCTACCTTCCAGACTGTGCCGGTGATGTGTGCGCGGACGTCAGTCGGCATAGGCGGATCGGACTCTACGACACAAAGCGGGCGGCTTGCGTCCTCGTCTGTCTTTGCGACGCGGCTGTCCATAATAGTCACAGACCGACTAGTATGTGAATAGATCCAGCAGCTCTGGTCGTGGGTTTCTCCACATCCCGTCGTGGCGGCCACGAGTTGGAGAGCACGTTCACACATGATCCCACATTGGAGCTTTTGAGAACGGCTTGCGCCGAGTTGTGGTCGATGTAAAACTCTCGAATCTTGGAGCGCGGCAAGAGCTCGGGTAACGTTGCGTCCTCATCGGCTTGTGAGCTTGGACAAGCTTCCGTACCGACTCCGAGGCTTGCGCTCTACGGGAGGGTGGGCTTCGAAACAGACCAGGGTTAAACTCAATCGTCTTGGTGATGGCGGCGCTTCGTCTTTGACTTGACGAAGTCGCCGTCGGGTTGCTATTCGCGAAAAGTCACCATTTGAAAACTTCCGCAAAAGGTTAGCGAGGAACTCTGCGCTCATGGCCGAACAAAAGGAAAGCTCGGTTCTATTCTCCCTCAAGGAGTTGATGACTCTTGAGGACGATCGGATCAAACAGGAAGAGGCGGACAAGGCCCGGCGCGCCCGCGAAGAAGCAGAGCGCAAAGCGGCCGACGAGCGCGCTCGGCGTGAAGCAGAAGAGCGGCGCTTACGCGATGAAGAAGAGGCGCGACGCACTGAAGAGCAGCGCAAAAGAGAAGAAGAGATCCGTCTCGAAGCGATTCGTCACGGCGAGGTCGAAAAGGCCCGCACCGAAGCCGAGCACAGAGCGCGGATGGAGGCCATGGCGTCACAGCAGGCGCACGAGCAACAGCTCGCCATGGTCACCCACGACAAGGGCAAGAAGCATCTGAAGCTCATCGTGGGTATCGTCACCGCCGTGCTGCTCATCGGCGGCATCGGCGGCGGCCTGGCCTTCAAGAAGGCCTCCGAAGAACGGGCGCGTGAAAAAGCTGCGTTCGAAGCCCAGCGAATTGAGCAGGAGCGACAGCAACAGCGACTCAAGCAGCAGTTCGATCTCGCGCAAAGACGGCAAGAAGAGCTAATGAACCAGCTCTCGGGCGCCAAGGACCAGGCGGAGCGCGAACGGCTGCAGCGCGAAATCGACGAGCAAAAAGCGAAGCAAAAGGCGATCCAACGCGGCGGCGGCGGCCGGCCCAGGGCGCCGGGGGAACCCTCGGGACCGTGTAAATGCGCGCCGGGTGACCCGCTCTGCGCTTGCTGAGTCCGCGGCACCGCCTGGCTTTCGCGCTGGACTATCCGAGCCTCCGGGAGGCGCGGCGCACCGCAGAAAAGGTTCGGGATCACGTCGGCGTATTGAAGGTGGGGCTCGAGCTCTTCACGCGCGAGGGACCCAAGGCGGTCGCGCTGGGCTCCGAGCTCGGCTCCGACATATTTTTGGATCTCAAGCTTTGCGACATCCCCGAAACGGTGGAACGCGCCGTCGCAGCAGCAGGCGAGCTCGGTGTGCGGTTTCTGACCCTTCACGCGAGCGGTGGCCGGCGCATGCTGGAGCGCGCCGCACGGCGCGTCGATCGGGACAAGTCGGAAGTGACGTTGCTCGCGGTCACCGTTCTCACATCTCTGGATGAAGAGGACCTGGCGGCGATCGGGATCGGGAGCTCTGCCGAGGAGCAAGCATTACGATTGGCGCGTCTTGCGTGGGAGGCGGGCATCCCCGGGATTGTTTGCTCACCCATGGAAGCGCGCTCAATGCGCCAGGCGGTTCACACGAAGCTTTACCTCGTGACACCGGGGATCCGCGCTCCGGGCTCGCCCGCATACGATCAGAAACGGACCGCCACCGCCAGCGAGGCAGTGTCCGCGGGCGCGGATCTGCTGGTAGTCGGCAGGGCCATCCGCGATGCGGCCGATCCAGCTGCGGCCGCCTGGCAAATCTCCAGGGAAATCGAATCCGCCCTGAGCTCGGCCGAAGCCGACGAGCGCCGCAGTTGAAACCGCCGGCGTCACGCCAGGGTCAACGTATCGTGGTCGGAATGCAGCCGGTCCGCGAGGCGATTCGAGTGCATTGCTCCCGCATTGAACGGGTGATGCTGCGAGAGCCGCCCAGTGACGCGCTTCAAGCGCTGGAACGCTTTGCCCGCGACCAGGGAGTTTCACAGATTGACCGGCTGAGCGAACGCGAGCTCACCGAGCTGAGTCGCGGAGTTTCCCATCAGGGCGCGGTGGCTTGGGCACCTAAGTTGACCCTGCTGGCTTTCGACGACCTGATACTCGACCCGGTCCTGCTCGGGCTGGTGCTGGACCGTATTCAGGACCCTCAAAACTTTGGCGCGGTGGTCCGAAGCGCAGTGGCCTTGGCCGGCGCAGCGGTTATCTGGGGCGAAAACGCTTCCGCGCCCTTGAGCACCGCGACCTTTCGCGCATCCGCGGGGGCCATCGAGCACGCGCGATTGTGCCGGGTCCGTTCGCTGACCGCCGCACTGGGCCAGGCGACCCAAAACGGCGCGCAAGTCATCGGCCTCGACTCCCAAGCCGCCGTTCACCTTAAGATGTTCGACTTATCGAAACCCACGTTGCTGGTTCTGGGAAGCGAGCACGGGGGACTCGCTCGCGGAGTCCGTCGCGTGTGCGGGGCCGTTGCAACGGTGGCTCCGAGCGGGGCACTGCGCTCGCTCAATGTTTCTGTGGCCGGAGCGCTGGCTTTGTACGAAGCGGTGACCCAGCGCGAAAAATCCGCGTTGTAATCAAGACTTAGCTTGCTACAGTGAAAGCGAAAGGCCGCCTTCGAGACGGGTTGAGGCAGACCGGGCGATCCGCTGAACACTTGTAGGGGAGATCCATTGGTTTTTTCCATTCAATGGAAACGTCGCACCTACCTGAACGGGGACAAGTTCCCACTGTGATTTCCGCGACTTAGGGTCTAATGGAACAGGACGCGCGTAAACTAGTCCCCCATCGGTTCATCCATCGCTGGAAAGCGCTTAGGAGGCTGCGGCTCGACCGAGGACCTGCTCCAGCGCTTCGATTGCAGTCTGGACGGTATCCGCGTCGGTGGATTCGCCCATGCTGAACCGCACCGAGGCGCGCGCGCGCTCGATCCCCAACATGGCGGTGATCACGCTCGATGGCTCCGCCGCTCCGCTGCTGCAGGCACTGCCGCTCGACACTCGGACTCCGAGCAGGTCGAGCGCCGCCACCAGCTCGTCGCCTTTCCAACCGAAAAACGACAGATTCGTGACGTGGGGCAATCGAGGAGCGTCTGCCCCGTTGACGACGGCTCTTCCCGCGACCCCCCGCTGGAGCTCATCCCGTAGCCGTTCCAGGCGAGCCCCTTGGGCCACGCGCGACGGCACGCGCTCGAGAGCGGCGAGAAAACCCGCTGCCGCCACCGCATCCAAAGTCCCCGGGCGAAGCCCTCGCTCTTGCGCGCCGCCCCGAAGCACGGGCGCGAGCTCGAGCCCGGAGCGACACGCCAATGCGCCAATGCCTTTGGGTCCACCGAGCTTGTGGGCCGCCACCGAAACGCTGTCGGCGCCTTGCCACCCCTCTTGGCCCATTTTTCCGAAGGCTTGAACCGCGTCGACGTGGAGGCGCGCTCCGGCGGCCTGCGCGCGCGCAGAAACCTCGCGCACCGGCTGAATCACCCCGGTTTCATGGTTTACTGCCATGAGAGCCACGACCGTGCCCCGGGGCATGCGCCGGAGCGGCTCGGACACCGAATCCGGATCGATCCGGCCGCTCGCTGGCACCGGGAGCCAATGAACCGGGGTACCCGAATCGGCAGCGGCCTCCGCAACGCGCACCACCGACGGATGCTCGATGCGGCTCGTGATGATCCCCGGAGCGTGTCGCAAGGCGAGGTTATTCGCTTCGGTTCCGCCCGAAGTGAAGACCACGTCGCGCGGGTCCACCCCGAGCTCCTTCCCCAGCGCTTCCCGGGTGCGCTCCAGCACCGCCAGCGCTCGTCGCCCCGCGGCGTGAACACTGGAAGGGTTGGCCCAGGCCAACTCAGCCGCCCCGCGCATGGCCTCCATCACCTCCTGGTGGAGAGGCGCTGTGGCGTTCCAGTCGAGGTATACGTCCGGACTATTTGGCAACAGCGGTGCCCCCGGGTGCCTTCTCCGAGACCATCAAATAAAAGGCTGCGCCCTCCAGCAGAACCCCACCGATTTTTTCCGAGCACGGAGAAACCACCCGCACATCCCCGCCGTGTCCACGAGCAACCCCGCGCACGACCGCAAGCCCCACTCCGACCCCGCCGTGCGAGCGCGTTGGGGACCCGTCCACCTGGTAAAACGGATCGAAGATCCGCTCGGCCGCTCCCGTCGGAACGCCGCTCCCCGCGTCGGCTACACACAGCTCGAAATGTCCGGAGCTCAGCCGTCGAACTCTGACCCCCACCACGCCGCCACGCGGGCTGAACTTCGCGGCATTATTGAGCAGATGGTCTAACGCCCTGGCCAGCCGGTCGGCATCGCCGGAGCCGAGCAACGGTGTGCCGGACGCTTCCATCGCCAACCGCAGACCGGCTTTTTCGAACTCCGGGCGATGCCGCTCCACCGACATGCGGACCATCTCGTTGAAGTCGTATGGTCGATAAAAAAATGAGAGGCGATTGGTTTCGATCCCGGTCACGTCGAGCAAGTTGTCGATGAGCCAGCGCAGGCGGTGCACGCATTCGTCCACTGCCTTCAGGGCCTTGTGTTGCTGAGAGCTCAGCACGCCGAGCTCGCCATCCCCGAGGAGCTTGATGTACCCCACGATCGGCGTCATCGGCGTTGCCAGCTCGTGCGAGACATTTCGATAAAATTGTTTTCGGGCTCGGTCGAGCTCCGTGAGCTTGGTGTTGGCTTCACTCAGCTCTTCAATTTTTCGCTCCAAGTGCGCGACAATTCGCTGGCTTTGGAGCCTGAGATGGCGACCTTCGGCGCTGGGAGACATGCGTTCCCGGTAGCCCGCCACGAAGCCATTCAGCGTGGTGGCAAAGGATCGAGCGTCGATGGGCTTTTGCACGAACCCGTCGCAGCCAACCGACAAACTGGTGTCTCGATCGCCCTCGGCAGTGATCGCCACGATCGGAACCCCTTGCAGGTGGGGCTCTGCCCGAAGTCGGAGCGTGACCTCGTAGCCATCGAGCCCCGGGATAGCGATGTCGATCAGCACCAAGTCCGGCCGCTCGGACCGAGCCTTGCGGATGCCCTCGATTCCATCAACGGCATCGATTACCTCGTATCCGGCGGGGCTGAGCAGCTTTCGGACCAGAAGGCGGTTTGCCGGATCATCTTCGATGTGCAGCACTCGAGGCATGTGCCAAAGCGATCTTTCCTTGTGCCGACGGGTACCGCAAGCGGGAAAACGCGCCCCGGGGAGTCGCAACCCCCCCTTAGGAGCTCTATTAGAGACGTTTTTTTCTTTTTGCGTTCCATGCGGCTAAAAACCGCTCTACGCATATCAGCCATGCCCCTCCACAATCCCCGTTCACGCCCTCGGCGATACGTTCCAAAGGCCCTTTTCGCCTGGTGGCTGCTGTGCTGGCTGCCGGGCTGCCCCGCTCTGACCGAACCACCGAGCGGCACGGCATCGGCAGATGCCGCCGGAACTCCCGCCACGGCCCCACAAAAGCAAGCCCCGCCCCAGGTCAAGCTGGGGGAACGCATCGAGGCCTCGCACATCTTATTCGCCTACCAGGGTTCGCCGGGCGTCCCGCCCGAAGTAACGCGCAGCAAAGAGCAAGCCCGACAACAAGCGGAATCCGTTCTTCAGCAGATTCGCAAAGGCGCCAATTTCGCCGACCTCGCTCGCAGGCTATCCGATGATCCGAGCTCGAAGAACGCGGGCGGTAGTCTGGGCTCGTTCGCCCGCACCGATATGAATACCCCCTTCGCAACGGCTGCGTTTGCTTTGAAACCCGGTGAGCTCAGCGGCGTCGTGGAAAGCCAATTCGGATTTCACATCATCAAGCGCGACAAGTGAGCGGGGCGTGAAGGCGAAAAACCGACGGGGGTCCCGCCTGGCGGTGCCGCTGCCGGCCCGCGTGGCGTACCCGCTCGCCGTGGCAAGCGGACTGCTTTATTTCGTTGCATTTCCAGGCGT
>DASXTY010000832.1:0-6663 GCA_036505155.1 Polyangiaceae bacterium
CGCGCGAGGCGCGCTCGGCTGTGAAGATCGAGAGCGAGCATGTGGCGCGAGTGATCGATGTCGGCGAGCTCACCAACGGGGCGCCCTACATGGTGATGGAGTACCTGGACGGCAACGACCTTGGGCACCTGGTCAGCCAGCGCGGGAAGCTGCCAATCGATGAAGTCATCGATTACGTTCTGCAGGCCTGCGAGGCCATCGCCGAGGCGCACGCCAAAGGAATCGTTCATCGCGACCTCAAGCCGTCCAATCTGTTTCTCACCCGGCGGCCTGACGGCACCACCATGGTCAAGGTCCTCGATTTCGGGATTTCGAAGGCAACCCTCACCGGGCCGAGCTCGGGGCCGGATATGGCGCTCACCAAGACCACCGCGGTGATGGGCTCACCGCTTTACATGGCGCCGGAGCAGATGCGCTCGACGCGAAGCGTGGATGCGCGAGCGGACGTGTGGGCGTTGGGTGTGATTCTGTATGAGCTATTGACGGGTCGGGTGCCGTTCGAAGCAACGACCATGCCGGAGCTCTGCGTGATGGTGCTGAGCGATCCCATGCCGCCGCTCGGCGAGCATCGCCCGGACGCACCGCCGGCCCTGTCAGCGGTCCTGGCCAGGTGCCTGGAAAAGGATCCCGCTCGCCGCTTTGCCAATGTCTCCGAGCTGGCAAACGCGCTGGTCGACTTCGGACCCAGTCGAGCGCGAACTTCTGCCGAACGCATTTCTCGCGTGTTGCGCGCCGCCGGCGTCGCTGCGCCGTCGGTCGCACCTCCATTGTTGGACACCGGTTCGGTCGCCGCACGAACCGGGGATAATGCGTGGGCCCCCTCTACAACGGGAGCCGCGCGCGCCAAAAAGGCATCCTTTGGGACGACCGCTTCCAAAATCGCCGCTGCCGCCGCGGTGGTCGCTGTGGTCGCAATCGGAGCCATCACGGTTGCGGTACGCCGTGGATCGAACGCGCAGCTGGACCTGGCCGCAACAGGCCCCGTAGCTTCCGTTCCGGTTCAGACATCGGTCCCAGCGATCACCCCAGCTAGAGCACCCGCTCCACCCGCTTCAGCAGTGCCCGAGCCGAGCGCTTCGCCGGTTCCCGAAGCGTCGGCGTCCGCTGTACCGAAAGCTCCGATCGTCGCGGCACAAAGTGCCAAGCGCTCGAGCAAAGCGCCTGCTCGGGAAGCAGCGAAACCGGGCACCACCAGTGCCCCCGCTGTGAAGAAAAATCCGTTGGACATCGGATTGAAATAAGAGCAGCGTCTAAAAGCGCAGTCCGAGCGCCAGATTCAGGGCAACGCCGCTTTCGGCACTTCGATCAAATACAAGGGATCCACTACGAGCACGGAGCTCGAGCCCACGTAAAGACGCTGGACGTAAAGCTCAGACCGGTTGAATCGGAGAGTCGACAGCGCGCCCACTGAAACATTGCTTTCGGTGAGCGGGATGCGAGCGACGGCGTGCTGGGTGTATTGTCCGGGGGGAGCATTGGTATTGAACGGCGATGCATCTTTGGTGGTCAGGAAATACAGGAACGACCCGTCGACGCCTGCGTCCAGACAATCCTGAGTGGGATCGGAAGCCAGCGTAACCGAGGTGTAACCTTGTTTCTTGATCTGCACGATGCTACAGCCGGATACCGACGCTGAAGCGGTTTGCCCGCTGTCGAATCCCCCGGTGGCCATGCTGACGTAAAGATACGCGCCATCCTGGGCCAGGCCGGTTGGACGCTCGTCCGACCCAAACGCACGGATCTGAGCCAAGCCCGTCCCGGCGCGAGAGGCGGTCATGAGAGCGCCGCCCGTCCAGGAAGCCGAGCCGCTGGTGCTCGACAAGTTCGCTTCCACCCAGTAGAGGCTGGTCGAATCCACTAAGAGATCGTTTTTTAGCAAACGCCCGCCGAAGACGCGCCCGGCGAGGATTTGATTCCCCGGCCCGCCCGTGCCGCCCGCCGAAAAGTGGCGGATCTCTCCGAGGTGCTGGCTGTTACGCCCTTGGCTACCGCCGTAATAGCCGAGGTTGGGAGCGTAGACATAGTCCAGCCAGGACTCATACTCGATGTTGGCGGCGACGAAGACGTCAGGACCGTCGGCGGCGATGCCCAAGGGATCGCAGCCCGGGCTCGCATTCCCGAACTGTTGCGAAGGAGTGATAGAAAAGCCGCCCAAGACCTTGGCCGCGCCATCGCTCTGCGAGAGGGACGCGATCTGGCATTGGAAAGTGGGCCCCATGGATCCATTGCTGGTGAGAACGTCCACGGCATAGAGAGCGCCGCTGCTCAGGGCGAGCAGCCGACGCGGGTCGGAACTGTGCTCCTCGGAAAGCACACGAGGCTTCGGTCCGGCAAAGGAAATCTCCCAAAGAGATCGGTTGTAATCCGGGGTCCCGCCGCCCGCGTTCGCCAAGGTCACCGCAAAAGCTTCATCCCGATCGCTAGCCATGGAGGTCAGGACTGGAAATGATCCCCCGCCCTCGGGCGACTCGCTGTGCCAGACGACGCGGACCGCGCCGGCCCCCGCGTCACCGGCAGGGTCCACCGGGTCGGCGCCGTAACCGGTGCAACCCGAGAGCGCCGCCGAAACCAGAAGCCAACCGTGGTGATGCGTCATCGCGATCTCATTGAAACGTATAAAAGGCGCGCAGCCCGAACAGTTGGCTCGGCTTTGGTCCGTTGTGCTCCTCATTCGTGGAGCCGCACGGATTGCAGCCGTTCGACCCGGTGCCGGAAATACTGGTAATGCTCACTGGAACCTGACCTCCTTCGTCGCGCACCTTGACGTCTTCCCCGATCAAGAGGGCGAACTGATAGAAAACCCCCGCGCCCATCCAGGGCCACGGGTGCGCGCTCACTCCCAGCTGAAGCCCGGGTTGAAAGCTGTTTCCTTCGTCGTTGTCGCTGGGTGTTTGCCCGGTCAAGGGGTCGTAAGCCTTCCACTGGTACTCGGAGTGCTGGAATGCCACGTCGAAACCGAACCACGGATCGACAATCGTGCGCGGCAAGAGGTGGAACAAGAGCTCGACTCCAGCTTTTAGAAAGAAACAGCGATCGTACGAGTACCGGGTCGCCAGGTCGCCCGACGACTCCGGCAAGGGACCGTGTCGCGGGGCGGCGCAGGTAGTGCCCCGGTTGTACGCTCCGTATTGTGCGTAAATGCCCAGCAGAGTGGGCCTCCCGAGCCGGTAGCCGATGTCGAGCCAGATCGGGATGTAGGAAATGGTCTCGCCGCTCTGACGCTTGCCGCTGCCGATTCCAGTGCGGAGCCCGAGCTCGAAACCGTGCAGCACGCCCGTCGGCTCTTCCGCAGCAGCTCCCTGGGTTGGGATGACCTCCAGCGCAACATCAACCGTACGCGTTTCGTTGTCCTGAACCACCACCTCGGACTGGTAGGGGCGCATCCCCGCTTTGGAAACGCGAAGCGTGTGCCCCCCTGAGGGTACTGTGCCGGAAAATTTGCCGGTTCCGACGGCTTTGCCATCCAACGTGATGGCGGCACCTTTGGCCGCGTGCACCGTCAACTTTCCTTGGTGCACCTCTCGCTCGAGCTTCAAGTCCTGGGTGACCTCCTTGCTCCCGCCGATGGGCACGGAAAGCGAAAGCTCGCGAAATCCCTCCTTTTTCACCCGGATGTGCCGCATTCCAATGTCCACCGTGATGGGCTCGGGGAGGGGGGACGTGCCGACGGGCTCGTCGTCCACAAAAACCTCTGCACCCGACTGGTTGACCTTGATGATGAGCGCAGCGGTAAACGATTCGATGGCGGACGTGAGGTCCTTCGCCTCGTTTCGATCTTGATCTGACAGAAGCGCTCCACCTTCCTTCAGGTATCGTTGCACCAGGGACAATACCTTGGCGTAATGTCGCAGGTTCTTTTCGCACGCGGCCATGTTCCAAAGCAGCCGAGAGTCCTTGGAGACTTCGAAAGCCCCCTGGAACTTGATCAGCGCACCTGCGTAGTCACCGTCGGCGTAGAGGAGCCGCGCAGCGTCGTAGCTCTGCTTGGCGTCGCCCGTGAGCGTTTCGGAAAGTGGTTTCGGGCCGACCGGGGCGGCCGACTCCGCCGCGGGCTTTTTGGCCGGCGTTTTCGGCTTGTCCGCCTGGGCGGTGTGGGAAAAGAGAAGCAGCATCAGGGCGAGAGAGAGCACCTCCTGCGCCCGAGCAAAGGACGGTGAAGCGCGCCGTTCAGGCAACGGTGGCATCACATCTTCCAGTCCGATTCCCTGCCGCAGTCCGGCATCTTCTTGCCCATGTACGGATTGGAGAGCTTGGAGCTCGGCTGCACCCACTTGGGGTAGGTTTCCGTCATCGGGCAGTGAAAAATATGCCAGCCCGGACGTAGCGTTGGGTCGGCGACCAATAATCCGATGACGCTTTGGCTCACGCGCCCGAAGTTTTCTCGCTGCGCATCCAGGTCGGTGGCGGAGGTTTTCGCCAAAACGGCTGCTGCCTGGGCAATGCTTTCGAGCCCGGCACGCTGTGCGATCGGAGCATCTGGTAGAGCGGCACGCGACGCCTGGGCCAGTGCGTCGGCGATTTGGGAGAGGCCGGCACCCTGATCGTTCGCCAGCGATACGCGGAGCTTTTCGTATTCGCCAAGTGCAGCCGTTACCCGCCCGGCAGCGGCAGAGGGCTGGGACGATTGGGTTTGCTGGCCCACCCTTTCGGACTTTTTGTCGCAGGCCGATGCGCTCAACAGAGCCATCAACAACCAAGCAACACCTTTCGCACAGCTCCCAGCTTTCTTCATGGCACTCCTCGTCGAAACGTCGTTTGCGTCGGCTTGAGGTTAGCGACGACTCGGCGCGAGAGCAACCGCAAGCCAGCTCGCGCTTTGCTCTACGAGTGGAAACACGCTTGACCGCCCGGACCGCTCGTTGCATCGATTCTTTCGTGGAATCGACCCAGCTGGGGCTATTCGCCGAAGAGAATAGGGCCGAGGGCAAACCGTTTATCAAGTGGGTGGGCGGCAAACGACAACTTTTGGCCGTCATCACGAACTTCGCCCCCCAACGGTATGGCCGGTATCACGAGCCGTTTTTGGGGGGGGGCGCCGTATTTTTCCACATCCGGCCCGAGCGTGCCGTTCTGTCCGATTCCAACCCTCGGCTGATCCGCACCTATCGCGGAGTGCGCGACGACGTCGAGGGAGTGATCCGGCGTCTGCAAACTTATCCTTACGAACGAACATTCTACGACGCCATGCGCGCCCGGAACATCGACGGTGAATCGGATGCCGAGCTCGCCGCTTGGTTCGTCTATTTGAACCGCACCGGCTACAACGGTTTGTACCGGGTCAATAGCAAAAACCAGTTCAATGTGCCGTTCGGTCGCTACGTCAATCCGACCATTTGCGACGCCGAAAATTTACGGACCTGTTCTCGGGCGCTGGCTTCGGCGGATTTGAAACAAGAAACCTTCCAAGCGATTTTACAGCGCGCCGAGCGCGACGACTTCGTCTATTTCGACCCGCCCTACGTGCCGCTCTCGGTCACCTCGTCGTTCACCTCTTACACCAGCGCAGGATTTTCACTCGATGACCAGCAGCGCCTGCGCGACGTCACCCGGGAGCTGAAACGCCGAGGGGTCCACGTGTTGCTCTCGAACTCCTCTTCGCCGCTGGTGAGGGAGCTCTACGCCGGTTTCGAGATCTTCGAAGTCAGCGCCAATCGCATGGTGAACTCTCGCCCCGAACGGCGTGGCAAAATCAGCGAGCTACTGATTCGGTAGTCCCTTCCACCAGCCCCGATCCGCCAGAAAGACCTGAAAATCGAGGTTATCCAGGGAGAGCGGCCTGAGGTAGTCACCGATGAGCTCCCGCCGCCACCAGGCCCCGCTTTTGTCCCCCAGCCGGGTGAAGTGGTACCGGTAATACCGTGCGCGGACGAAGCGCGGAGGCCGCTTGGGGAATGGGTTATAAGCGAAAAGTCGATCCACCTCGTGGTTACCCCTCAAGAGCTTGTAAACCAGGTGCACGATCCACGGCTCGTAGCGATAATTGCCGCTGATTCCCGCAAACCACATCTGCCAGTCGAGCCGGTAATGGTAGGGCGCTCGAACGCAAGGGCGTCGATAGATATCGCCGGGTTTGCACGGGAGCTCGTAGGCGAACCAGCGCGTCTCCGCGCTCAGGAACGGGTCGGTGGTGCCCTCCAGGATAACTTCCCGGCGCTCCCGTTCGATGCTTCCGAAAGCACCGTAGGTATTGACCAGACCCAGCGGCTCGAAGGACGCGTTCATGGCCTGCCGCGGGGAAAGCATGTTCACCACCGGATTCAGGCTCAGTACGGCAACGATGAAGGTGAGGACCCCCACCGTGATCCGGCGTGCCTTGGTGACGCTCGCCCCTCGTTCCGCGCGCTCGAAGCGCTGACACAACGATTCGGGAAGCAGCCGGCCGTACAGCGAGTCATCGAAACAACCCAGCGCGATAACCATGGTCAGCCAATTCAAAAAAGACAGATTGCCGCTCAAGATGAGCAAGAGCTGAAATGCAACGATGAAGCCTCCCGCCGTGTGCCGCACCCGGCGCGGGCCAAAAACCCCCCAGGGAGCTACAAGCTCAACCAAATGGTTGAATAATACTTCCGCCCGATGAAACCATCCCGGCAGCTGGTGCAAATACCAGCTGAGCGGATTCGGCACCGGCTGGGTTTCGTAATGGAAAAAAAGACAGGTCAG
>DASXTY010000833.1:0-4226 GCA_036505155.1 Polyangiaceae bacterium
CCCATACTCAGTGGTAAAAATTCAACAATGCATGAACCGGCGAGGTTTCGTTGGCCAGGGGACTGTTTGCCTCGAATCGAGGTGGCCGGACGCTTTCCTCTCAGGGACACCGCTTTCCAACCCATTTACCGGAGCCCGACCCACGCCCTGCACCTCTACGAATACGACTGCACCATGCGTTTTGGGTCGCGCCCAACTGCTATTCGAGCCGGCGATCTCACCCTTTCTCCCGCATCCAAACCAACCAGCTACGATTTGCCCCATCCGGGCAAACATCTGTGCGTGCATTTCTGGCCCGCCGAAAGGTTGTGGGGCTTTCGAACCGCCGCCTGGGCGCATTTGCCGCTGCACGCTCGGCTGGGTCCGCTTCGAACCTTCGCCGCGCAGAAGCTCCTGGAGTTGATCCGCCTGCAGAGCCGTAGAACCGACGATCCCGTGGTGGCCTGCGCGGCTTCTGCAGTGTTGCTGGAGCTCTTGCTCTGGCTGGCTGGACTCAACCAGCCGAATTTGCGCATCACCCGTCGCGCCGATCGCGCAATCGAGGCTGCGGCCGATTTCATCGAAGGCAACATCGACCATCCACTGCGGGTGCCGGACGTTGCGCGCGCAGTGGGACTAAGCCAAAACTACTTGGCCCGTCGTTTTCGAGACCGCTTCGGCCGCACCATACCCAGTTACGTATTACTCCGCCGTATCGAAGTCGCGCGGCACTTGCTCGCCACCACCAATCTTTCGGTGAAGGAAGTCGGCGCCCAGGCGGGGCTCCCCGATCCGCAGCACTTCAACAAGCAGTTTCGCCGATACACCGGAGAAAACCCAAGCGCTTTTCGCGACCACGAAACCCGCCTTTCGGGCCGGCTCCGTGTGCCGCCCCCGACCCAGTAGCTCTCCCCGGATTGGGGCCCCGTAGCAGCAAGGTTTCATTTTTCGACGCTTGTTTGACATTGTCCGGAGAGCCATCTCGCGCGAGAGTCAAGAAACCTCGAGAGTTTTGGTTCGGAGCCAAGATGCAGCCAAGCATGCCGCCCCCGGTCGAAAAGGAATTTCAAGTTTGCGTCATCGGCGGAGGGATGGCGGGGTTATGCGCAGCCATCGCGGCCGCCCGCAACGGCGTCAAAACCGTGCTGGTACACGACCGTGCGGTGCTCGGGGGAAATGCCTCTTCCGAAATCCGGATGCAGATCTGTGGTGCGCACGGTGCCTACAACCGGGAGAGCGGGTTGCTCGAGGAGATTCAGCTCGAGAACTGCCATCGCAACCCGGGGCGCGGCAGCTGGTCGATCTGGGACAGCGTGCTCTACGAGAAAGCGCGCTTCCAGCCGGGTTTAACGCTGCTGCTGAATTGTTCCTGCACCGAGGCGGAAATGGACGGCGGTCGAATTGCGACCATCGGAGCGTGGCAGCTTACCACCCAAATTCGGTACTGCATCGCGGCCGAGCTCTTCATCGATTGTTCGGGTGACAGTATTTTGGCTCCGTTCACGGGAGCGGAACAGCGCTGGGGCCGCGAGTCCCGGTCCGAGTTCGGCGAATCGATCGCGCCCGTCAACGCCGACCGCCGGACCATGGGCAACAGTCTGCTCATCCAATTTCGTCGCACCCACCAACCACAGCGGTTCGTGCCTCCGCGCTGGGCTTACCGTTTCGAGAAGCCCGAGGACCTGGAGTACCGGTTGAACGGCGTGGACGGGTGCAATTTTTGGTGGATTGAGCTCGGTGGTATCAACGATACCATTGCCGACGCCGAGGCCATTCGCGATGAGCTCTATAAGGTGGCTTACGGGGTCGTCGATTACATCAAGAACCGATCGCCGGAGCGCGAGAAAGCCGCCAACTGGTCGCTCGAATGGCTCGGTTCCTTGCCGGGGAAGCGCGAAAATCGCCGTTACTGTGGCGACCACGTGCTCACGCAGCACGACGTCCGTGACGGAGGTCGCTTCAGCGACTGCGTTGCCTACGGGGGATGGACCATGGACGACCATCACCCAGCAGGCGTCTTTTACCCCGGTAAGCCCACCATCTTTCATCCCGCGCCGTCGCCGTATGGGATCCCCTATCGAAGCCTATATTCGCGTAACGTAGAAAACTTGATGTTCGCCGGGCGTAACATTTCCGTGACGCATGCGGCGCTGTCTTCGACTCGCGTGATGGGCACCTGCGCGGTCATTGGCCAGGCGGCCGGCACCGCTGCGGCGTTGTGCATCCGCCACCGCTGCATGCCGCGCGCTCTCTACCCGGAGCGCGTGCGGGAGCTACAGGCGACCTTGATGCTGGACGACTGCTGGTTGCCCGGATTTGTGCACCAGCCCGGGCCTCTCGCCCTGAGCGCGCGGCTCGACGGACAGGGGCACGAGCTCGGGGCGCTGCTCGATGGGTGGGACCGCGATGAGCCGAAGAGGTCTCACGCTTGGGTCGGCTCACCCGAATCGGCAATCGAGTACCAATGGTCGGAGGCCCAGTTTATCTCGGCACTGCGGCTGGTGTTCGACAGTAGTTTCCGGTCATCCCGGTGGATGACCACCCACCAGCCGAGCCACGACGAAGACGGTACGCCTCCGACGCTGGTTCGCCGTTTCCGCATCGAAGCGCAAGATGCGGAGGGGCGCTGGCAAACGGTTGCACGCGAGCGCGATAACTACCAGCGCTCGTGTTTCGCGCCGCTCGGCTTGCAAACGCGCGCGCTTCGCTTCATTCCGGAGGAAACCTGGGGAGCCGCTGAAGCGCGCGTCTTCGCGTGCGAGCCGCTGTCGAGCTATGAAGCAAAAATTCCTCAGGTTATCCCGGGCGCCGCGTTCGCGGAGGTGCGCAAGCGAATTGCACCCGAAGACATGACGCCGCCGGACCACGGGCTCGAAGAAGGCACCCAAAAGCGCCCTGGATTTGCCGCCTGACTTGGTGTCTAGTGTGCTGACTCAGGACACTACGCGGAACGTGCGCGCAACATGCTGCGGCGATAGGTGAGCGGGCTACTGCCGACTTTGGACCGGAAGTACCGGCAAAAGTAACTAGCACCGCTGAACCCGGTCTGAGCGCAGATCTCTTTGACGGAAAGCGAGGTGTTGGCCAAAAGCTGTTTGGCCTGTTGCAGGCGTCGAAGCTGCTTCAGCTCCAAAAAAGAATGGCCCGTCACTTCGCGCACCCAATGGCTGGCACGAGACTCGGACAATTTAAGGTGTTGGGCGAGCTCGCCGATGCTCGGGTTTCCGAGCAATTGCTGGTCCACGAAATCAAGCAGCCGGCGGTGGCGATCCCCGGTGCCTAGGGCGCGCAGCTGCTGACTCTGAGCTTCCATTTGTAAGGAGTAACCTTGCAGCAGCTGACAGAGCGCCAGCAAAAAACGGACGCGACCCCCGGACAACAGTGGCAACCGGCGCGGCGGCCGGTCGCGGGTCCGGAAAGGCCCGAGAAAGCCCACGCCGCTGAGCGAGCCATGGTGGTGCAGCGGGACGATGACTTCCTCGGCGCCGGCGTGACAGCGCTCCAAAAATGGACGCTCCCGCTCTGCTGCCAGCGCTGGCATTTTCTCCGCGCAGTGCGCCAGGCAGGCGGCTTTTTGAGTTTTCTTCACGCGCTTGCAAAATGCGCTCTTGTGCTCATCGAAGCGGAGCGGAACCACATGCAGGTTGCGCTGGTGCGCCTCTCGACTGGCATTGTGGTACACGGTAAGGCGAAGGCCGCTGGCTTGCTCGAAGCTGGATAAAACCGCTTCGACGTCGCGCCGCAGCTGCTCGTTACCGGCTCGATCCGTGGGCAAGGGCTGGTTTCCTGTAGCAGGAGTATGACATCGGGGTCCAGGATTGGTGGTACCCCCGGCCCCATGTCTTGTCGAGGGAATGGCAGGGTTTAACCCCCCCCCTTCATGGACTCGCCCTACGGGTTTGCGTATACTTAGTCGGGTTGAGAAGCACGTATCAGGTCGGGCTTCGGATCGCGCTGGGCGCCGCCTTGGTGATCGCGCTCGGGGGAGCCTGTCTTCGCACGGCCAAATACGGCCCATCCGGAGCCGACGTGGTTCGTTTCGATACGTCTCAGCGAACGCTGCCGAGCGGTCTGAGGGTGGTCATCGAAAATGATCGCAGCTCTGGGCTTGCCGGGGTGGTGCTCACGGTCGGATCCGGTGCTGCGGATGATCCGCCCGGACGGGAAGGCCTGGCGCATTTGGTGGAGCACCTGGTGTTCCGCTCCAGCCGCCAAGGGGTGACATTTTGGGCTCGCCTGATGGAGCT
>DASXTY010000834.1:0-2379 GCA_036505155.1 Polyangiaceae bacterium
GGCGACAAGCTGGCCGACTCGCTGGACTACGTCCCGCTGCCCGATGCGGTGACCAGCCAGATCAAGAGCACGTGGAAGTCGCAGATCAAGGACGCGTCCGGCAAGCCGGTGTACTGATCGGCGGGCTGTCACCTACTGGAAACCCCGCGCGGCGTTCGCAGGAGCGGCGCGAGCAGCGAGAGGGGACCCGCGAGCAGTGCGAGCGGGGGTCGAGCGTCCGCGAGTCGCCGCTGGCGGCCGACGCGCAACGTCACAACTTGCACGACTCGAGGAAGAGGCCGCGGCGCGCACTCGCGGCAACCGACGTCCGGAGCGGGTCTCTTAGAGAAAAATTGGGCACGATTTGGTAACTATTTCCAAACGAGATGCCCGTTTTGTCTCGTCGGTCTGTCACGCCGCCGGTGTTAATCGGCACATTTCAAGGCGCGTTTCTTGCAACGTTACGCATAGCCGGCAAGGCAGAAACGTGACTGATAGCTCTGCGCGCCGGCCATGTCGGACATGTGCCTACACTGGGACCGAGTGGAAAACTACACGAGCCTTGATGACACGCCGACACGCAAGAGAAGGGTTCCACGCATAGGAGTCGAACCATGACATTTTCTACGTTTAAACGGCTGGCTGTTTGTTTGGCCATTGCGGCCGCCCCTACAGTAGTGGTTGCGCAAGCCACCGCTCCGGCGCCGGCGAATCAGATGCCCGATAGCGCGCCTGCCAAGGTGTTAGACGACAATTTGGCAAAACCTCCGGGCGCGAATACTGCGGGCCCGCTGTCCGATCGTGAACGCGCAATAGCTGCGTGCGACAAGCTGCCCGCAGATCAACAAGCCCCGTGCCGTGCCAAAGCGGACAAGGAGTACGGACCGGCCAGCCAAGGTAGCGAGAAGACTCAGAAGATCGAAAGCAAGTAGGCTCTTTGGACTGAAATCTGGCCTTCCCCGCTGGACGGAGCGTTCTTCGCACACGCTGGCGCCGAAGTTGGGAGCCCACTGCGAACGCGCTTTGTTGCGGGGAAGGCTAGCTTTCTTTGCCTGATTACCGATTCACGCCGGGCCGCGCTGCGCCCGCACCCCTGGCGACGATTGGCGTGTGGCCAAAATAGCCATCGGCCAGATCTCGCGCGAACTGCGCGACCCAATTCTCGCCCGGCCCGCCCCAGTAGATGCTGGATTTCGCGCTCTGGCAGTTGGTGACGCGCACGGCGTAATGGTTAGCCCAGTGGTTTGCCTCCGCCGGACGAGCGCGCCGAACGCGGAGGGTGAAGTCTTCATGTCGGATGCCGAGGCGGCTGAGCTCGGCTTCGAAGTCCTGCTTCTCTCCGAGCTGTTCCATGACCCACGTATCACCTTCGCTATGGACTGTCACGGCGCACTCCGGGAAACGGCAATGACGCATTATCGCGTCACAGATGTGACCGCAATGTGACATCGCGGCAGCCGATCGTGTCAATCCTAGATACGTCTCGCCCAGTTGGCGCGTTGCCGACCTGTTGTCTTATATTCAACCACAAGGTTGACTTTATGCAAAGCCCGCGGTATATTCAACCACATGGTTGAACGA
Organism: Polyangiaceae bacterium; assembly: GCA_036505155.1. Taxonomy (GTDB): domain Bacteria; phylum Myxococcota_A; class Polyangia; order Polyangiales; family Polyangiaceae; genus DASXTY01. The sequence continues at coordinate 1,561 of DASXTY010000834.1, forward strand.
TACCGGCACCTTGACCGCGTCTTCCGCGCCCTGGGCGATCCCACCCGGCGCGCCATGCTCCGCCGGCTGGCCACACAGGAGCACACGGTGGGGGAGTTGGCCGAGCCGTTCAAAATGTCGCTGGCCGCCGCGTCCAAGCACATTAAGACGCTCGAGCATGCGGGGCTCGTGCGGCGGACGGTGCGCGGCCGGACCCACTTCTGTCAGCTCAACCCGCGACCGCTCGCCGAGGCCGATGATTGGCTCCGCTCCTACGAGCGGCTGTGGACCAAGCGGCTCGAAGCGCTCGAAGCGTTGCTTCACCATCCAGAGAAGGAGTGAAGAAATGTCACCGAATCAGATCAGCACCGATCGGATCGAAAAGCAGATTCGTCTGAGCGTTTCTCGGGCGCGGGTGTGGCGCGCCCTCACCGACTCGCGGGAGTTCGGCCAGTGGTTCGGAGTCAAGTTGAGCGGCGCAGTTGCGCCCGGGGCCAAGCTTCGTGGATCGATCACGTCTCCGGGCTATGAGCACCTGACGTTCGAGGCCACCGTCGAGACGGTCGAGCCGGAGAAGCGCTTCTCGTTCCGATGGCACCCGTACGCAATCGAGCCTGGTGTGGACTACTCGAGCGAACCGACGACGCTCGTGGTTTTCACGCTGGAAGAGGTGGAGGGTGGAACGCTGCTCACGGTTGTCGAGTCGGGCTTCGACAAGATCCCGGCATCGCGCCGAGCCAAAGCGTTCGAGATGAACTCGAAGGGGTGGGCGATCCAAATGGAGAACATCAAGCGGCATCTCGACGCCAATCCATAAACGTAAGGCCGCCGGAGCAGCGG
>DASXTY010000835.1:0-4051 GCA_036505155.1 Polyangiaceae bacterium
ATTTGCGACCTGGCCGACCTGTTGCAGAAGCCCGGCGTGGTCATCCAGGCAATCCAATAGCTCCAAATTCATTTCGAAGGCCTGCAAAGCACGCATTGCGTCGGCCAGCTTCGTGCGGGCCGATGAAAGATCGCCTCCGGCCGCATCGATTCTTCCCAGGCCCCACAGAGCAATCGCTTCGCCGCGCTTGTCTTCCGCCTCCCGGCATATCTTGAAGGAGCGCGCGAATCGAGCTTGCGCGGCTTCTAGATTACCTGCGCCGAGCGCGAGCTCGCCGAGGTTGCGTTCGCAGTCGCTCTCCAGCTCCTGATGTTTGAGGTTTCGCGCGATTGTCAGGCATTGCTCGAACAGACTCTGCGCGCCGCCGTGATCGCCTTGTCGCAGGGAAATTTCACCCAGGTTGAGTAGCCCGATCGCCTCTCCAATGCCGTCTACAAGCTCGCGAAAGATGGAGATGGCTTCCTCTTCGAACTCGCGCGCCTTCGTCAAATCACCCCGCTGCAGGTGGAGGGTCGACAGGGTGGACAGGGCCGCGGCGGTTCCGCGCGCATTTCCCAGTTCGCGGCGGATGGCGAGGGACTCCGTCAGCATCTTCGTCGCTTCCGCGTAATCGCTCTGCATTATTGCCAGCCCGCCACCCACATAGAGCGCGTTCGCGCGGGCTTTGGTCCGCTCCTGCAACACGGGAAGGACGAGCGCAGCGCGGATATTGGTGCGACCCTCGGTCGAATAACCGCGCAGAATCCGGAAACGCATCAACCCGGCCTCGAACTCCACCGCCATCACCGGATCGACTCCGCCCGACAGCGCCAATGCGATCGCCGCCCGCAGGTTGTCGAGATCGACTTCGACGCGCCGCATCCATTCCGCCTGCTCGGGCCCTTCCAGCTTCGTCCGCGCAGTCTTGGCAATACCGAGGAAATAGTCGCAATGCCGTGCGGCAGTCGCGGCAACGTCGTCGCGGTCTTTCAAGCGTTCGTGGGCAAACTCCTGGATCGTCCCGAGCAGCCCAAAGCGCTGGCTCAAGTGCTCATGGGCAAATTCCTTGATCGTCTCGAGCAGCCCGTAGCGCGACCCCTCACCCTCCTGCTCGACCATGACCAACGACTTCTCGACGAGCGAAGTCACCAGATCGAGGACATCCTCGGGCGCAATCGGCTCCGCGCCGCAGACCGCCTCCGCCCCCTGCAGGTCGAAGCCGCCGGCAAAAACGCTCAGCCGGTCGAGGACGATCTGCTCGTTCTCCTGCAGAAGATCGTAGGACCAGCTCACCAGCGCGCGCAGCGTCTGCTGGCGCTCCAGGCCAACACGACTGCCGCCGGTGAGGAGCTTGAAGCGATCGTTCAGACGCACGTTGATGTCGCTCACCGACAACGAGCGCAACCGCGCGGCAGCCAATTCCAATGCAAGCGGAATACCATCGAGCCGCGTGCAAAGCTCGGCGATTGCCGGGGCCTCGCGCTCGGTCAGCGAAAAACTCGGCTTCTGCAGCCGCGCCCGCTCCACGAAGAGCTGCACCGCTTCCGATCGCTGCAGGGTTTCGAAGTCGGCCTTGCGATCGGGCACCGCCAGCGGAAGCACCGGATACGTTTGCTCTCCCCGGATATGCAGCGCTTCGCGGCTGGTCGCGAGGATCCGAACGTCGGGCGCAGCTTGAAGCAATGCATCGGCCAGGCTCGCGCATGCGCTCACCAGGTGCTCGCAGTTGTCGAGAACGAACAGCAGCTTGTGTTCCCGGACGTGAGCGCAAAGCGTTTGCGTAATCGATTTGCCGGGTTCTTCGTGTACCCCCAGGACCTGCGCAGCGACATTGGGAATCAGCGACGGATCCCTGATCGGAGCGAGATCGATGAACCAAACGCCGTCCGGATATTTTTCCAGCACGTCGGCTGCAATCTGTAAAGACAGACGAGTCTTGCCGAGGCCGCCCATGCCCAGCAGCGTCAGCAGGCGCGTGCCTTCGAGAAGGCTCTTGGCATCGGCAAGCTCGCGCTCGCGACCGATGAACGACGTAACCTGCTGCGGCAGGTTGTTGGGCGTCGCTTCGAGCGAGCGCAGCGCAGGGAAGTCCTGGCGGAGTCCGGGGTGCACGAGTTGGTAGACGTGCTCCGTCGTCGCCAGGTCTCGCAGCCGCACGCCGCCAAGGTCGCGCAGGGAAACCGACGGCGGCAGCCGCTGACCGACGTCGTCCACCACGGCCTGCGACAGCAGCACCTGGCCCCCGTGGGCGGCCTTCATGATCCGGGCCGCCCGGTTGACCGGGCTGCCGAAGAGGTCGTCGTCGCGTCGCTCGACGATCCCTAGGTGGAGCCCGGCGCGCACGCGCAGCGGAACGTGATCGCTCGCGGCCAGGTGGGCCAGAGACTGCTGCAACATTGCCGTGGCGTTGAGCGCGTCCAACGGGTCGCCGAAAGCGGCATACATCCCGTCGCCGGTCATTTTCACCACGACGCCACGGTTTCCCTCGACGGCCTTCCGCGACAGGGCATCGTGTTCCGCCAGGGCGAGCGACATCCGCGCTCCCTCCTGCTCCCACAGGCGGGTGCTGCCCTCGATGTCGGTGAAAAGCAGGGTGGTGACCCCGGACGACGCTTGCACGCCAAAACGCTCCATGGCTGGCCGTTATTCGACCCGCACTCTACCGCTACGGGCAAGCGCTGCCAATCGAGAAAGTCGGGTTCCGGGTGGCGAATAATCACCCTGTGGCTGGGCTTGCTGCAGATTGCGGGGCTGGGATTTACGAGCTGGACGCCCGCAGGCGTCTCTTCAGGAAGGAGCGAACCACCCACCGCGCCGAACCGTTGCAGGTTGGCGCAAGCGACGCTTGGTGATCGAAATGTTTACGTCATGCGGGCCGTTCCTACCAGGGCATGCCATTTAGATCCGGGGCGCTGGACGATTGCTCCCGCAAGCCCCCAGCCACATACATGAGCGCCATGAGCAGAACCCCTGCCCACCCGCCGGCAATAAAAGCCGCTACCACCCACCAGAACGAAACCATTTGGTACCCCCGTTTCCCGTGGTTTCGTAAATTGCCAAGCACCGCCGCGCCCTGGCTGCGCCTTCAAACATATCCCGCACACGCTGGGCGGTTTTCAGCCGCCCGAGGTCGCGCTTAGAACCGTATGGACTAAGAATTGCTGGTTTCACTATAGTTTCTTTTTCCGTTGTTTCAAGGTCTTATTGGACCAGTTCCCCACATCCTGGCCGGGTAAAACCAAACTCGACTCTCGACCCGGTTGTGCGGAGAGCGCCCGTGACCCCCGCCGCCCGGACATCTCCCTCCACACCACTTGCGGGAAGAGGGTGGCGCGTGAGCCGGGAAGCTTGCAGCCGGTGCGGCCGAGGTGACGGCCAATGTCTCGCGACATCGGCTTTGTCGAGGCTCTTCCGCATCCAATCGAAAGATCTGAGCAGCGAGCAACGATGCGCAGCGAGTCTCACGGCAGATGGCGTCGGTGCTAGCTGAGCTGGTGGCGCCGGCGCGTAAATTCTGTCTCGTCGAGCAGGAAATTTTTACGCGTTTCGATTCATCCTTGGCTCGACACGAGCTTGTGCTACTCCGCCATGGCACCTGCATTCCAGACCCTATTGCGCGCCGCCCAGTTTCCCGAATCTCGCGATAATCATTCAAGTAATCGCTTGAATCGTGTCGGCCAACGTCCTACGCATCTCGTCGTAAATTGCTGACATCCATGGCGGCCGGTGCGCGCTAATATCACTGGGTCGAAAACCCGGTCTCCGCATTCACGCGGGACGTAAATTCGGAGGTGGTCATGGAAACGATGTGGAAGACAATGCTGGGTGTAGCCGCAATTGTGTTCGCCACACAAGCCGCAGCACAGATCACTTTTTACGAAGGTGAGGGATTTCGTGGGCGCACTTTCTTTGCGGACAGAACGATCGACAACTTCGACGGGTACGGATTCAACGACCGCGCTTCGTCAGCGGTCGTCGACGGCGGGCGCTGGCAAGTGTGCGAGGACGCGCGCTTCGAGGGTCGTTGCGTGATTTTGCAGCCAGGGAGTTACGACTCGCTTGCGGGAATGGG
>DASXTY010000836.1:0-13748 GCA_036505155.1 Polyangiaceae bacterium
GCTACCGGAGGGTTTCGAGAATGGGATCATCGTGGCCCACGATCTGTCGCCTGCCGAGACCGCGGGCCTTTCCAAGGACCGAGTGCTGGGCATTGTGACCGAGGTCGGAACCCGCACCAGCCACACCGCGATTTTGGCCCGTGCGCTGGAAATCCCGGCGGTGGTAGGGGTGGGCGAAATCCTTTCCAAAGTGGCGCAAGGCGAGCAACTGGTGATCGACGGCACGCACGGCGTGGTCACGCTCCGCCCCAGCGCCGAAATCATCGAGCGAGCCACGGAGCGCGCCGATCGCTACCGAAAAATGGCGACCGGCTTGCGGCAGTCGGCGGATCGACAGACCGCGACCCAATGCGGGGTCCCCATCGCTTTGCGCGCCAATATCGAATTGCCAGCTGAGGCACAGACTGCGCTGGACCAAGGCGCGCAGGGAGTTGGGCTTTACCGGACCGAGTTTTTGTACGTCGACCGCACCGACCCGCCGTCGGAAGACGAACAATACGAAATTTATCGGCGGGTAATGGAGACGATGGCCCCGTTGCCGGTGACGCTGCGCACCTTCGACATCGGTGGGGACAAGTTTGTCTCTTCTTTTCAGGTTCCTTCGGCCATGAATCCCGCTTTGGGCCTCCGCGCCGTGCGCCTCGGCCTCGAGCGCCCGGACATTTTCTTGACCCAGCTCCGCGCCATGGTCCGTGCTTCTGCGCACGGTGACTTGAGCATTATGGTGCCGATGGTAGCGGCGCTTCACGAGCTCCGAGCGGTTCGTAAGCTGCTCAACCGAGCCATTTCACAAGTTGATGTCGCTGGTCATCCGCGGGCCCAGCGCATCGAGCTCGGGATCATGGTGGAAGTTCCCTCGGCGGCCATTTTGGCGGGCCAGTTCGCGGCGGAGGCGGAGTTTTTGAGCATCGGAACCAACGATCTGGTTCAATACACACTCGCCGCCGACCGCAGCAGTCGTCAGTTGGCGAAGTTGGCCTCGTTTTTCGATCCGGCAATCCTCCGGCTGATTCAGGGCGTGGTTGCAGCAGGCAATCGGCATCAGCGCCGGGTTGCCCTCTGTGGGGCCATGGCCAGCGATCCGCTGGCGACCATTTTACTGGTGGGGCTCGGTTTGCGCGACCTCAGTATGGAAGCTTCCGCAATTCCCGAGATTAAAGAAGCGATCAGCCGCATCACGGTCGCTGAGGCCGAACGCGCAGCGCAAAAGGCATTTCAATTGGACAGCGCCGACGAAATCGAAGCGCGTCTCGCTTCCGAGTTCGCCCCCCGCATTGCGGATTTGTTGGACTCAGAAGTGGTGTAAGCCCCTTCGCCTTCCGGCCGGGGTCTCAGCTTGCCGCTCCGGAAGCCCCCTCGCTTGTGAAAAAAGTACTTGGTATGCCAAGTGTTGGGTTAATACTTGGTATGCCAAGTATCTCAGCAGCGGTGCAACGGGTCCCCGGGGGTCTGAACCGGTTGCCGAGCCGGGCTAAACATCCACCCGGCGCGGTCGTTCATCAGCCGTGGGCTCCTTGGATACCCCGCCCCCTAGAGCTGAGGTCCCACACGGGAGCCCTCGAAGTGTGTTTTCGCTGCGCGCCTTGAGCCGGAGCCTCGGGCCCCAGTCCCTTCGAGCCTCGCAACCTGCTCTCGGTCGCGGTGAAAGCGGGCGACGCTGGTTATTGCCCGTCGCGGTGGCCGCCGGGTTGCTCGGCGCGTTCGCCTTGGTGGCTGCGATACGCAGCCGGGGCTCCACGCCCCACCCCATGCAAATCGTGAGCGGGCGCTCCGGGCCGAAGCTTTCCGAGTCCGGCAGACCCGAGCGTTGGCTCGAACACAAGCTCACGGTCGAAATCGACGATTCGGTGGACAGGCTCGCGCCGGGCGCACGCGAAGCAATCCAGCAGGGCTTCGTTACCTGGCTCGATTGCGGAGCTCATGTTCCGGAGCTGAGCTTCGACTCGGGAAGCGGCGGTCGGGTTTCCCTCCAGTCCGACGGCAAGAACCGGGTGCTGGTTGGGCCCATCGACATCGCTGGACACGAGCAGGACCTGGCGCTCACTTTGGGTTTCTCGAATGCCGCCACCGGCGAGATCCTCGAAGCGGATATCGTCATCAACTCGAGGCATCCGTTTGTCGTATTGGACGCAACCAAGAACAATTCCGACCAAACCGCGGTCGCTGAAGGGCTCTCTTGCACGGGACAAGCCGCCGTCAATAGCTGCGACGGCCGCTTCGACTACAGAGCGTCATCACCCACGAGGTGGGCCACTTCTTAGGTCTGGGCGAAGATCGGAGCAACGCCGCCGCGACCATGTTCTTTTGTACGAACCCGTGTGAAACCCACAAGCGGGACCTCGCAACCGACGATCGAACGGCAATCCTCGACAGCTACAGCCAGGCCGATTTCTCCCCGAACCTCGCACCGGCCTGCCAGATGGCGCGCAGGCCCGCGGGAGACCTGCCGCTGACGGTGTGGATTACGCTTGGGTTCAGCGCAGCGGCATTGGCCGCCAGGCGTCGCGCCTAGCTCCTCGCGCGCGGTCCTCGATCGCGACCTCGGTCCCGATCGCGATCCCGGGGCCGGCCGCCGTCGCGGCCTCCGCGCCCGCCTCGCTGCGGAGGCCCGGCCTCGCGGGCGCGCTCCATTCGCTCGCGCGCTCGCTCACCCGCGGGTCCTTCCGGCAACGGCAGTAGCTCGCGCCGCGAAAGCCGCGTCTTTCCTTCGCGGTCGACGCTGATCACTTTCACTTCTAGCTCTTGTCCTTCCTGGAGCACATCGCTGGGGAATTCCACGCGTTCATGAGCGATTTCCGATACGTGCAGCAAGGCTTCCGTGTTCGGCAAGATCTCGATGAACGCACCAAAATCGGTCAACCGACGCACCACGCCGCTGTACACTTGTCCCACCTCTGGTTCCGCGGTGAGTCCTTGAATGATGCTGATGGCTCGTTTCACCGCTTCTTGATCCGCGCTCGCCACGCTGACGGTTCCGTCGTCTTCGACATCGACGGTGCACCCGGTTTGTTCCACGATACCCTTGATGGTCTTGCCCCCCGGGCCGATGACGACGCGAATCTGATCCGGTCGAACCTGGATGGTGGTGATGCGCGGTGCCCAGCGGTTTATCTCCGGCCGAGTCTGAGGCAAGACTTCCAGCATTTTGCCCAGAATGAACAGGCGGCCTTCACGCGCCTGAGAGAGCGCCTGTTCCATGACGGCGCGGCTCAGCCCGTGAATTTTGATGTCCATCTGGATGGCGGTGACGCCGCGATCGGTGCCACACACCTTGAAGTCCATGTCTCCGAGGTGGTCTTCATCCCCCAGGATGTCGCTGAGAATCGCGACCTTGTCGCCTTCCAGAATGAGCCCCATGGCAATGCCGGCCACCGGCTTTCGAATTGGGATCCCACAATCCATCATGCTCAGCGTGGCTCCGCACACCGAAGCCATCGAGCTTGACCCGTTCGACTCCAGGATCTCGCTCACGATGCGGATGGTGTAGGGAAACTCCGCGTGGGGCGGCACCATGCGCTCGACAGCGCGCTCCGCCAGTGCGCCGTGGCCAACTTCCCGACGACCGGGTCCACGCAGCGGTTTGGTCTCACCGGTGGAAAATGGCGGGAAATTGTAGTGGAGGATGAAACGCTTCCACGACTCGCCGATGAGCGCGTCGATCTTCTGCTCGTCGCTGGCCGTGCCCAAAGTGGTGATCACGATGGCTTGGGTTTCCCCGCGCTGAAATAGAGCGGAGCCGTGGGTACGGGGCAAAAGGCCGACTTCGCAACTGACCGGGCGAATGGTCTTGGTATCGCGGCCATCGATGCGCTTCCCCTCGTCGAGCACCATGGTGCGCACCACTTCCGCTTTTCGTTGCTCGAGCTGGTCTTCCACCAGGTCTTTTACGGATCCGAGCTTTTCCGCGCCGAGCTCCTGGCTCAATTGTTCCATCAGCTTCTGCTTGGAAGCCGCGTATTGGTCATAACGCGCCTTCTTTTCTCGGATGACACACGCCATCCGGAGCTCCGGATCCACGAGCTCTGAAACCCGCTTGGCCAAAGCGTCGTCCAGCTTTTTGACCGCGAATTCCCGCTTGGGCCTGCCTACCGCGGCTCGGAGCTTTTCGATGAGCTCGAGCAGTGGTTGCGACTCTCGCTGCGCGAACATGAGGGCGTCGATGATGTCGGGCTCCGTCGCCTCGTCGGCGCCGCCTTCCACCATCACGATGGCGTCTTTGCTCACCGCCACCACCAAATCGATGTCGGATTTCTCGATCTGCTCGAAGGTGGGGTAACAGATGAGCTCACCGTCGACCCGCGCAACGCGAATTCCGACCACGGGGCCGTTCCAGGGGATGTCGGAGATGTGCAGCGCCGCGCTGGCTCCGGTAAGAGCCAGCACGTCGGTGGGATTCATCTTGTCCGCGCTCAAAACCGTGGCGATCACCTGCGTGTCGCGCCGGTACCCTTTGGGAAACAGGGGCCGGAGGGGCCGATCCATGAGCCGCGACGACAAAATTTCGTAATCGCGCAGCCTTCCTTCGCGCTTGAAAAACCCTCCCGGGATTTTGCCCGCGGCGTAGGTTTTCTCGACGTATTCACAGGTCAGCGGAAAAAAGTCGACCGGGCGTTCGTCGGTCGATACCGCCGCCACCAGAACGGCGCTTTCGCCGCAAGTGACCAGAGCCGAGCCGTGGGCGAGCTTGGCCATTCGCCCGGTTTCCAAGGTGACCGGCTTGCCGCCGATCTGCACCGATTCGCGTACAAACATGTTCATGGCGCCCCTTTGGCGCGAGGCCGCTGCGTGCGGCTCGACGCCGACTGGCCAGCGCCCAATTCTTCAGCCTCGGTTCCTGTGCGCGACGGCTCCGGGGGGAACATGTCGCGAGCACGAAGCGAAGTTGAAGCGGCGGACGCCGCAAGCCGGAAATATCTTACTCTTATCTTCTCTTGTGCTGGGTACCTGTCATCTTCGGAGACTAAGCGAAGCAACCACCTTGCGATACCGATCGACGTCAGACTCTTTCAGGTAGTCCAGCAGCCGGCGTCGTTGTCCGACCAGCCGAAGCAAGCCGCGCCGCGAGTGATGGTCTTTTTTATGCACCTTGAAGTGCTCGGTTAATGACGTGATGCGCTGGCTGAGCAGGGCAACCTGAACTTCGGGCGATCCGGTGTCCTTTTCGTGAAGCCGAAACTCCGAAATGACGCGCTGCTTGGCGCCGGGTGTAAACTGCATGGAATCTGAGCCTTTTAATTTTCTGGCCCGAGTATAGTTGAGACAGCTCGGGAGTCCACTCAATCGTCCGGCATTGGTGGCCAGCCGGGAAAACCTGCTGGATTGCTCACACAATAGGCAGGCTTCGCCCGACCAGCGCTTCGTTGTGAGAGCCGGTGCGGTAGCCACCCAGGTCCAGCGTGACGTAGATGAAACCATGCTTTTTGCCCGCTTCCACCACGCGCTCGCGGACGCCGGGCATAAGAAACTTTTCGATCTCCGATACGCCCACCTCGATGCGCGCGATCTTGTCGTGCCAGCGGACGCGCACTTGTCGAAAGCCGAGCGCTTTGAGCTCCGCTTCCAGCCCGCCCACTTGCGACAAACGCTCGACGGTGACAGCGGTCCCATAAGGAATGCGGCTCGACAAGCAAGCCGAGGCGGGTTTATCCCAAACATCGAGGCCAACGAGTTTCGCTGCAGCGCGCACGTCTGCCTTGGTCATTCCCACGTCTACCAGCGGACTCCGAGCGCCGGCTTGACGCGCCGCTTCGAGCCCGGGTCGATAATCGCCGAGGTCGTCGACATTGGTGCCGTTGACGATGACTTCCAGCTGCCACTCGCGCAGCTTAGTTTGCGCAATTTCGTAGAGCTCCGACTTGCAATGAAAGCACCGGTCGGCGCCGTTCGCCGCGTATTCCGGCCGATCGATCTCGTGCGACTCCACGAGCTCGTGCCGCGCGCCGATTTCCGCCGCGATTCGGGACGCGTCTTGCTTTTCGGTTTCAGGCAAGCTTGGGCTCACCGCTGTCATGCCCACCGCGCGCGGGCCAAGCTCCGCATGCGCGACCGCCAGCACAAACGCGCTGTCAATGCCACCCGAGTAACAAACCAGGACTTTACCCATAGCGCGCAACACCGCCCGGAGCTGCTCGAGCTTGGCAGCGACTTCTTCGGGAGCTTGCGTTACCGGGGAGGCATTGGTGCGGGGTGCCTGCTCCATATTGACGTCATACCACCACCGTGACGGGAGGCCACCATTCGAGTCCCCTTCCCCGCCTGGGCACATCGGGGTAGCTTGCTCGGGCGTGGGTTTTCGAAATTTCAGGTCTGGATTCCCAGGGCGGCTTTTGGTCCTAGCGTTGTTATACCCATTGGTATTCGTCGGCTGCCGGTCGCAGGCATCGAGGGAGTGCGAAGCGGAATTCGTGAGCGCTCAAAACGTGGTTCGGGAATCACCCACCATTACTCAGGAGAGCGTCGAAAAAGGCTTGGTTGCGGTGGGAAAGGCGCTGTCGGTTTGTCGAGGCGCTAAATCGGATCGGGAAGTCGAACAGCTCGAGAGTGCGGAAAAACAGCTCAAGGCGCAATTGCAGGTGCTCGAAGAACGAGCCACCCATAAAGTTCGTCGCAAGCCGACGGCCCCGGAAATCGCCGAGCTCGAAAGTAAAGGCGACCCAAATTGTCCGGCCGGTCAGGCGTACAACCAACGCGACACCAGCAAACAGATCCGCTGCACCGGGCCGCAGGTCATCGACATGAGCTGGCAGCAGGCCAAGGAGTATTATTCGAACCGCGGCTATTCGATTCACGGGGGCGATGAAGGTCAGCCCGGCGGAGCTCGAGGGGGCGCGACGCTCAAGGCAGAGTACGGAGGCGAGCTATTGGTGTTCACCTTCGCAATCGCCAACGATAGCCAGCCGCCAAAGTGCCTCACGTTGTACCCGCCTCCAGGGACGAGCTGGCAGGAAGCCACTGGGCGCGTTACCGGTGTTCAGCCCGGCCGACTGAAAAGCTCCACGCCAATTAAAGCGGCGCGCGGCAATTTGTCATTTCGAGTCGACGAAGACGAGCACAAGGTCGTGGTGCACATCGGCGACTGCTGAAGTTATTGTGAGAGGCTGTGGATTTTCTGGGGATTGGCTGTGTGATCCAATAGAAAACCGGCCCTTTTCGGTGAAAGAGCTAGGACATTTTTTGGCCCTTCCCTTTTGTTCAGACTGAACTTATGTTCAGTATATGGCCCTTCCGCAAAAGCTCTTGGAGCAGCTGCCGAAGGGGGTTTCTTCGGCTTTGGGCGGCTTTTCAGCCCCTCCCTCCCTGCCCTTAGGTCCTGAGCTCAGTGCCGCTTTGCCGGATGGGGGGCTGCCTCGGGGTGCGGTGGTGGAGCTCGCGGTGTCGGGCGGGGCTTCGTTTGGAACACGAATCGCTCTGGAGGCTTGCAGGTCTGCTCAAGCGGAGCGCTCCAAGAGCGGAGAAGTGCCGTGGTGCGCATTCATCGATCCATCCGGTACTTTGTTCGGGCCAGGCGTTCAGCAAGCCGGAGTGGAGCTCGAGCGATTGCTGGTGGTTCGCCCGCCTTTGGAAGCCATCGGTCGAGTAGCTCTGCGCATGGCGGAGTCGCAGGTGTTCTCGGTCATGGTGGTCGATACGGTGGGTGTGCCCGGTTGCCTGCTGAAGGTGCAGCTCGGCAGGTTTCCCCGCATCGTGCGACGGCTGTCGATTGCGGTGGACGGTACTTTGGGTTTGGTGCTGCTCATCACCGACAGCACGGCTTACCGTCCCCTGCCGCTCCCCGTCGCACAACGCATCGAGCTCAGCCGGCCCTCACAAGGGGAGCTTCAAATCCGCATTGCGAAGGACAAGTGGGGGCGCGTGAGTAAGTCGGTTGCGCGGGTGTGCACAGAACGGTCTCATTCGGTGCCGGCGCCAGATCTGTCTGTCATTCGAAAGCTACGATGGGTAACTCCGATCGAATAATGCAAGAAAGGCGAATTTTAGCCGTTATTTTGCCGGAGCTGCTGTGCGAATTGGCAAGCGGCCCTTTGCCATCTCCTGCCCGAGCGAAAGTTGCCGGTCCGCTGACCCATATCGCTCCTCTCGGTGTCGTAATGACCGAGAGCCTGAAGGGCTCCCAGCAAGGCTCTGAAGGGGAAGAGGCCGGCAAGCTACCGTCATCTACTTTGCTCGATGCGGTCAACGATGCTGCGTACCGCTGTGGTGTGAGAAAAGGCCAAAGTATTGCCGAAGCGTGCGCGCTGATTTCGCATTTGGCGGTGCGACAAGTGACCCGGGACAGCGTGCTCTCGGCATTGGGTCGGATTGCCGAGATGGCGATGGCATTGGGTACACCTGTTTCCATCGACGCGCCCGATACGGTGTGGGTGGATGTGACCGGCGCTGCGCATTTGGTCGGTGGAGAAGCGGAGCTTGTCTCGGAGCTTTACAACCAAGTCCGAGTCATGGGGCACAGGGTGCGCGTGTCGGTTGCCAACGGGCCCTGGATCGCGCGCGCTTTTGCGCGATGGGCAGAGTCAGAAAAGCTGGTAATTCCCAGCGCTCGCACGGCCGAGGCGCTTTCCGAGCTTCCGGTTTTGGCGTTGCCTTTGGACCGCGAGTGTTCAGAGTGGCTGGTGCGGCTCGGTGTGCTCACCATCGCCGAGCTTGCCGCCCTGCCGCGTGCAGCTGCGGCGGCGCGCCTGGGGCAAAACGCCAGCCAGATCCTCGATCTGTGCAGAGGAATCGATACTGCTCCCCTGGTCAGCTATCAGCCACCGCGCGTGCTGGTGGAAGAAACCGAATGGGACGAGCCGGTAGAAGGTTTGGAGCCGTTACTTTTCGTGATGAGGGGGCTCGTCAGTCGAATGAGCGCTCGTTTATCCGGACGAGGAGAAGCGGCGCAAACGCTCAAGCTGATCATCCGCGCGGATCGAACCATTTCCAAGATGAACCATGTGGAGCAAGCTTCTGAGCTTTGTTTCGAGCTCGGAGCGCCGCTCTCGAAGGAAGCCGACCTCTGTTGTGTGCTCAAGAGCCGGCTCGAGCGGATGAAGCTCAAGGCCCCTTCGGTGGGCATGCGGCTGGAAGTGCCCTCCATCACCATGGCCAGCACCCGGCAACTGAATTTACTGGAGTCCCAACTTTTAAACCGACTGGATAATGTTGCCTTTTCGGTTTTGCTAGCGGAGCTTTATGCGGACGTAGGGAAACAGCGAGTGGGAATCCTTGAGCTAGTCGACTCGCATCGCCCGGAAGCGCAAAGCGCGCTTTTTTTGGCTGAGCGAGCCAGCTCGAGTCCGTCATTGCGAAAGGCCGTCGCCAGCCCCAAAAAATCATTGGGCCAAGAGCGCAAAAGTCCTGGGCAATGGCCGGACTCCCTTCGCAAATCGAAAACATTGCCGTCGGCGCAAAACATTGCCGAGCACCGCACCATTCCAACCCGACTTTTGCCACAACCGTTGCGGCTCGAGGTAGGGCTGCGTCCTGGCACTACGCTCCCCATCCTGCAGCGCTTGTTCACTATTGAAAAGCTCAGCTTCGAGCATCGGTTGGATACCGAATGGTGGACGAATGCACCAGCTAGCCGGGACTATTTTCGGCTGTGGCTGTCGAGCACCGAAGGCTCTCTGGAAGCGCTGGTGTTCGTAGATCGAGTGAACGGCACCCGCTTTTTACAAGCCATCATAGATTGACTCGGCGCGATGTTTGCGGAGCTTTTGGCGCGATCGTGTTTTTCTTTTTTGCGCGGCGCCTCACATCCGGAAGAAATGGTGGACTGCGCCAAAGAGCTCGCACTCGACGCCTTGGCGTTATGTGATCGAGACGGGCTCTATGGAAGCGTGCGCGCCTATACTCGGGCTCGTGAAATAGGTCAGCGCATCCTGGTTGGGTCAGAGCTCACCTTATCCACCCAAGAAAGCGCTCAGAAGGGGCATAAGCATGGGTCCGGCGAAGCGCCCAGCTTAGCGCTACTGGTTCAAGACCACACCGGTTACGAAAATCTGTGCCGACTGCTCACGCTTTCGCATGCAGAGCAGCCAAAAGGGGAGAGCGCGCTCGAGCTCGATTGGCTGGAACGGCACCGCCAGGGTTTGATGGCGGTGATTCCCGCGCCCCGCGTACCTGGGGATAGCAGCACGCCGGGGCCTGAGCTTTTCGAAAGCGTGCGCGAGGTTTTTTCGAAGCGAAGTTTCATCGCCGTCTATCGCCATCTCGACGGCTTCGATCGACAGAGGATCGAAGCGGCGAAGAGCTGGTCTCGCCACTACGGCTTGCCCATCTTGGCCAGCGCTCGCCCCATGTTTCACCACCTCAGTCGCAAGCCACTAATGGATGTGATGTTTTGCATTCGCACCGGCAAAACTTTGGATCGAGCGGGGACGGACCTCGGCGCGAACGCCGAGGCGGCGCTCCGTTCGGAGCTCGAGATGCGGAGATTATTCCGGGAGCACCCGAGCTGGGTCGATCGAGCCGGTGAAGTGGGTCAGGATTTAGGTTTCGGTTTGGCGGAGCTTCGTTATCGATTTCCCTGCGAGCTCGAACCCGGACAAAGTGCTGAAGAACAGTTGCGGGAGCTGACCTTCGAAGGACTGGGGCAGCGTTATCCCGGCGGAGCACCGGAGAGCGTGGTGGCTCAGGTGGAGAAAGAGCTCCAGCTCATCCAAAAGCTGGGAGTCGCTCCCTATTTTTTGTGCTCCTGGCAAATCGTGCAGATGGCGCGCCGGCGCAGCATTTTGTGTCAGGGGCGCGGCAGCGCAGCCAATAGCGCAGTCTGCTACGCGTTGGGCATCACCGCCGTCGATCCGGCTCGCTCCAACCTGCTTTTCGAGCGATTCCTCAGCGCGGAGCGGCAGGAGCCGCCGGACATCGACATCGATTTCGAGCACGAGCGGCGGGAAGAGGTGATTCAGGAAATCTACCAACGCTACGGACGCGATCACGCCGGCATGGTTTCCGAGGTGATCTGTTACCGCGGCAAAAGCGCTCTTCGCGAAGTGGGCAAGGTGTTCGGCCTGTCGCTCGAGCAGGTGGACCGGCTGAGCGGCACGCTGTCGCATTGGAGCAGCATCGAGCTGGATGAGCGGGGATCTCTCACGGGAAAAATGCATCGGCGTTTGAGTGAGATGGGATTCGACGCCGAAAGCGACCGCTTGCGGAAAGTGGTGACTTTGGCTCACGCGCTACGCGGATTCCCGCGGCACCTGTCGATTCATGTCGGCGGATTCGTGCTTTCGGCGACTCCTCTGTACCAGGTTGCGCCGGTGGAGCCGGCGCGGATGCAGGACCGCACCGTAGTGCCGTGGGATAAAGACGACCTAGAAGAGCTCGGCTTTTTCAAGGTGGACGTGTTGGGCCTGGGTATGCTCACCGCCATACGCAAATGCCTCGTCATGATGCATGAGACCAGCGAAAGGCATGAGCTCAGTGGGCAAAATACCCAGCCCAATCCGCTGGAGCTCATCACCCGGATCCCGGCCGAAGATCCCAGTGTTTACCAGATGATTTGTGGTGCCGACACGGTCGGCGTGTTTCAGATCGAAAGCCGCGCTCAAATGGCGATGTTGCCCCGGCTTCGCCCGCAACAATTTTACGACTTGGTGGTCGAAGTGGCGATTGTGAGGCCAGGCCCAATTCAGGGGGGGATGGTGCATCCCTATTTGCGTCGTCGGAACGGTGAGGAGCCCATCAGTTCGCCGCATCCGGACCTATGTCCCATCTTGAAGCGGACACTGGGCGTGCCGTTGTTTCAGGAACAGGTAATGCAGATAGCCATCACCGGAGCGGGTTACTCCGGAGGCGAAGCCGATCAGCTGCGTCGCGATATGGCGGCCTGGAAAAAGACCGGAAAGCTCCTGCGTCATCGGCAGCGTTTGCTCGACGGTTTTACGCGAAAGGGAATCTCGAAGGAGTTCAGCCATGCCCTGTTCGAGCAGATCAAAGGATTTGGCGATTATGGTTTTCCCGAGTGCGTCATCGGTGACACGCTGGTTCTGAACGCCGCAACCGGCCGACGGGTCCGCATCCAGGACGTGGTGCAAGGGCGGGAAAAGCTTGGCACTACAATCGCCTGTGACCAGCAATTGCGTTTGCGCAAGCGGCGAGTCTTGGCGGCGACTCCCTCCGGTGCACGCGAAGTGTTCCGTTTGCACTCCGCCCTCGGACGCACCATCGTAGCTACCCCTGAGCATCCTCTCCTGACCCTCAGCGGCTGGCGCCCGCTAGCATCACTCCGGCCCAACCAACACGTCGCCGTCGCAAGACAGCTACCGAGCATCGGGAGAAAACGTTGGAGACGACACGAAATCATAGCGCTCGCCGATGTCATTGCCGAAGGCAGTCTATGCCATCCGCAAACGTTTTATTTCTATACCAGCAGTACTCTCCATCGCGACGAATACGTCCGAATGATCGAGCAATTCCCGAATACTCTCGCAACCGTCACTAAGCACCGGAACCGTTTCAGTATCCACGTGCGGCGAGCGGATCGACGGCGGCCGTGCGGAGCCTTGGTGTGGGCCGAAAAACTCGAACTTATCGGAAAAACCGCGGCTAATAAGCAGTTACCAGCCGCGGTGTTCGAGTTAAAAAATTCCTACTTGGCGCTCCTTTTAGCCAGACTATGGGAAAGTGCTGGCCATTTATCACTAGCTCGCTGCGCGTCTTACGACACAGCCTCATGTGGATTGGCCGAAGAAGTGCAGCACCTGCTCTTGCGACTCGGCATCGTATCGCGTGTCTACCAGCGCACACGCCGTTATCGAGAACGGAACGTGACCGGATACACCGTCACTGTGACCGGCAAAGAGAATTTGAGTCGATTCTCCAGATGGATAGCCCATCGTTTTCTCGATCCAAAGAAGAAGCGCAAGGCGGAGCGACTGGTGCGCGGCGAAGGTCGCACGTCACGTGACTTTCCGCTCGAGGTGCACGTGGTTTGGGATCGCGTCCTTTCCGTTGAGCGAGTCGGCATTCGTAAAACGTACGATTTAACCATCCAAGGAAACCCGAATTTTCTGGCCAACGACTTCATTGTGCACAATTCGCACGCAGCGAGCTTCGCTCTGCTCGTCTATGCGTCGGCCTGGCAAAAGGCGCATTATCCGGCGCATTTTGCGGCTGCGCTCCTGAATTCCCAGCCCATGGGTTTCTACTCTCCTTCCAGCATTATACAGGATGCACAAAGGCATGGAGTCGAAGTGCGCGAGGTGAGCGTGGTGAAAAGCGACTGGGATTCGACTCTAGAAGAGCCGAGCCATTCGACGGCGGTTGGCAGTGGCAAGCCGGGCGCACAGCGGGCGTTGCGCCTGGGCCTACGACTAATCAAAGGCTTTGGCGAAGCAGCAGGTCGCGCTATCGAGTCGGCACGCGCACAAAGAGCCTTTACCGACTTGGAAGATTTGAGAAGGCGCGCTCAGCTCAAAAAAGACGAGGTCGAGGCATTGGCTGCGTCGGGCGCGCTCGAGGAGCTCATCCGTGGCCGCCGCCATGCACTCTGGAAAGCGCGGGCTCCGCGCCTGGACGGACTGTTCAACCAGCACAGCCTGCTGGAGCCCGAAGTGAAGCTACCGGCGCTGCGGCCATCCGAGCAGCTGCTGCTCGACTACGAGCACAAAGGTCTTTCTGTTAAGGACCATCCGATGCGCTACCTCCGTTCGGAGCTCAATCGCCGCCGCGCTCTCACGGCCGCCGAGCTGCTGCAAGCCGAAAAAGGCCGCATCGTGTCGGTAGCCGGTTTGGTCATTTGTCGTCAGCAGCCGGGCACTGCCAGTGGC
>DASXTY010000837.1:0-4788 GCA_036505155.1 Polyangiaceae bacterium
ATTCCCGAGCTCGCAACTTGCTGCTGACGATAGCGCCGATAGCTTCGCTCGATGCGGCGAGCGATCCCGGTCCAAGCGACCGGTTCGCTCCGATGTTTGCCGGGGCCGTCTTTCGCGCCATCCGGCTGGTCGAGCTCGAAACGTTCGCCGGGCGCGGTGCCGTTCAACACCACCTCCACCGCCTGGCGATCCAGCTCGGAATACGGCGTGTCGAGGCTAAAGCCCCGATGTTTCGCCAAACTGTGCATCATCCACCCGTCCCACGTGTCCGGATTGAAGCGGAAGGCATCTTTAACGAAACATCCACCTCGAATACTCCGGCTCGGGTCCGGCACCAGGAGCTTTGGATGCACGACTTTATCCACCCCGAGGCCCCCGCAAGTCGGGCACGCGCTTTGGGGGTCGTTGAACATGAAAAAATCACCGGACAGGCCTGCAAACACGATGCCGTGGTGCGGATTCCCGAGCTCCTCCCAGAAGGCCTTGCGCGCGGCGGCGGTCACGCCAATCAGCTCCACGCCGATCAGCCGATCGCCGACCAGGAGCGCATTGTCGACGGCGGTGCCCAGCTGGCGCTCGACCGCAGGTTCGATCTTGAAACGATCGATGAACACCCGGTAGCGGTGCGGCAGGCTTTCGTCGATGTTGGGCTCGGCTTGAAGATCGACCAGAGTGTCATCCACGTAAAGCTGCCGATAGCCCTTTTTCCGAATATCGGTGAAGAGCACGCCGAGCTCTTCGTTGAAGGGCGCAAACACCGGTGCCGTGAGCTCCACTTCCGTCCCTGCCGGAAGCTTCATGCACAAGTCGAGAATCTGCCCCCGGGTGCGGCGCGGGAGCGCAACTCCCGAGTAAGGGCAATGGCTCTCTCCGATGCTCGCAAACAAAAGGTTCAGATAGCTCGCGACATCGGTGAGCGTACCCACGGTGGAGCGCGGGTTACGCCCGACCGTCTTTTGCTCGATGGAAATGACAGGCGAAAGGCCGTACACGAAGTCGACGTCCGGTTTGGGCAGCTGGCCCACGAAACGGCGCGCATAGGCGGATAGCGACTCCATGAAGCGCCGCTGTCCCTCCGCGTAAATGGTGTCGAACGCCAGCGATGACTTGCCCGAACCGCTGAGCCCCGTCAGCACCACCAGCGCTTCGCGCGGCAAGTCCACGTCGATGTTTTTGAGGTTGTGCACCCGAGCGCCGCGCACGGAAAGCTGCGTTCTCTTTTCAGCCGTCACTGCCAGGGCAGGGCGGCCTCGCTGCGATGCGCCACCATTGGAACCGTTCGAGCGCGCTCGCGATTTGCTCATCCGGTCGCCTCGGGTTCCGGCATTCGAAGATGACGGCGGAGCCACTCCCCTGTGCGCTGCCACATCGCTTCGGACAACACGTGACCTACCCCTTCCTCAATGAAATAGCTGAACCGGTCCGCCAACCCGACCTCTCGATAAGCCCGCGCGATGACCTCGACGCCAGCGCGAACTTCTTCGATGGGGCTCAGCCTGTCGAGCTCGCCGAAGTTCAGAAGCAGCGGCGTCGGCGCGCTGAGACCGGCGATATCCGGAGTGTCCCCGTATCGCATCCAACCGGGGATAAAATTGGTGAAACAATGCAGGAGTTTGTGGCGGTGAATTGCTGCGTAGGTGGGGAGGCAACAGTTTCCTACCAAGCAACTCAAACGGGGTTCCCACGGGCCCAGCAACCAGCTGAACGTCGATCCCATGGAATGGCCATAACCAGCAATCCGGGTCGAATCCACCTCGGGGCGCGCCCACAAAAAATCGATGGCGCGCCGCATGTCCAAAATGTTCTTCCACGCCAAACACCGACCCGCTACCAAATAGCGTAAAAAATGGAACTCTTCAGCCTCACGATCGAGCAGGCTCTGGTCTCGCCGTTCTTCGAAACCGAGTGCGTCGGGGCACAAGACTACGAATCCGAGCTTAGCCAGAGCGGCGCCGGTGTGGTGCATTGGATTTCCCGCAAGCCCAGCCGGCTCGCTCTTTCCGAGGTCCCACTGTCCATTGTGCTGATGCCACACGACTACCGCCGGCGCCGGATTCGTGGCGTCGACACCATCCGGCACCATCAGCAGCGCCGGCACGCGATCGCCGGGCTCCGCTTCATAGCTCAACGCTTGGGTGCGAAATCCGTTGCGGGCTGAGACCGATCCCGTCTGCACACGCAAATCGCCTCCAACCGGCCAAGGGCCGCCGAGACATTCGAGCAATCGCGCTTTCAGGTCGTCGCGTTCCACGAGCTTATCTCAGCGTGGCCTGAAGGCCAGCTCTTGAACTTGCGCGCTGCTCCGCGCGGAGACTTTGCAAGGCACCGCCGACTTGGCAATGATGCCGTGATCCGCAAGCCATTCGAAGACCGATAGAACGCCCTCCACTCCATGCGTGCGCGCAAAATGGTGCTCGATTTCGCTGGCGGACTGGGCCACCTCAGCCTCCACCAGGTATTCGAGCACCGGCCCGAAAAGCGCAGCTTGGCGATCCAACAAATATTCGTCGATGAGGCGCAGTGTTTCCGCTAGTCGCTTTTCGGTCGGCCGGCGTCCGATGACGTCTAGATACACTGCCTGGAAAAACTGCGGGTTCAAACGCAGCGCTTGATGCAATACTTCACGGCCGGCAAGCTCGGATGCCAAAGTCACTTCAATCCCGGCGAGCCCGCTGGCGGCTTGGAGCACGTAGAGCGCGGTGTAGTGGACGTCTCGTTTGACCTCGAGCCACTTGCGGGCCTTATCCAAGCACGGCAGAACCCAACCCAAAAGCTCAAGCAGCCGGAGCTGCCGATCGGCGGCGCCAATTTCGTCGATTCCGTCGAGCAGGCGCTCGAGCGCCGGGTCCTTACTGAAAAGCAGGCGCCCCAGAGCAACGTAACTATGCGAAAAGGAATTCCGCCGGCTGCTTTCCACCAGCTTTCGAAAAGACTCTCGCCGCATCACCGAGGCGTGAATATTGACATCGTTTTCCGCCAGCGCGATCCCCTTCTCAGAAACTTTCTTCGCGTCGTCAACCGTAACGATGATGAGATCGATGTCCGATTTGCGCCATACCTGACTGTGGGAAAGGCTCCCGCACAACATTGCGGCAATCACTGCTTCATCGCGCTCGAGATGCTCGACCAAACGCGTTAGCGCCGCTTCGAAGCGTTGCTGGACGGCATCCGCCGCAGGCGCGTTACCAACGTCACTCTGAGCCGACATTGCTCTCGAAGCTGTAACGCCCCGCTCCCACCTGGAACACCGCGGCGCCTTCACGCATCTCGAGAAACTTCACGGTTGGCGCTTCAGAAGCGCTCCGGCCGCCTTCGGTGACCGCTTGCTCGGTTTTTGCCGGCACGTATACGGTGGCGGTCGTGTTCGGAGGGACTTCCACCGAAAGCAATAGCTTCTGGTTTTCCAAACGCCAGCTGCTTTCCAGCGGGCCGTAGATGGTGTGAAGGCGAGCCCGAGCGTGGGTCAAGCCTCCGCCCGGCCGCGGGCGAATAATGCTCCGCCGATATCCTGTCTCCGTCTCATCCAGATCGATGCCGGCCACCACCGCGTACAGCCACGCGCCGATGGCTCCGTAGGCGTAATGATTAAACGAGTTCATACCCGCGTCTTGAAAACCCTTTTCGTCGGTCCAACCATCCCAGCGTTCCCAAATAGTGGTGGCGCCTCGCGTGACCGGGTAAAGCCATGAGGGCCAGGTCTTCTGATTCAATAGCTGGTAAGCGACGTCCAAGTGGCCAGTCTCGTTGAGGGCGAACTGGAGGTACGGCGAGCCGACGAAGCCCGTGGAAAGGTGCATTCCACGCGCGCGAATGTCGCGCACCAGCTCGGCGGCCGCCTTCGCGCGGAGCTCCGCCGGGAGCAAGTCGAAGTAGAGCGCGAGCACGTAAGCTGTCTGCGTTTGCGACACCAAAAGACCATCCCCGGTGGTGAAACGCCGAATGAAAGCTCGGCGGGCTTGTTCGAATACCTGCCGGTAGCGCTCTAAATCTTCGGTGCGCTCCAGCACTCGCGCCATCTCGCTCATCAACTCCGCGGAGCGCGCTAAAAAGGCGGTGCCGATCAGGTCCTTGGGTGTATCCGCATTGATCGACAGCCAATCGCCGTAACAATGCCAGCCCCCGCGATCGGGGTGGCACCTCAGCCCGTCCGGGCTCTGTTCAATTAGAAAGTCGACGTAGCGCTTGAATACCGGGTAATGCTCTTCGAGCAAGCGGCGATCACCGTAATGTCGGTAAATGGTCCAGGGGCAGATCATGACGGCGTCAGCCCAAGCCGGTCCGCCGTCCTCCGGATCCACGCCGGGTTGAGGCACCACGCGCGGGATACCGCCGTTCGGCAGCTGGGCATCTGCCAAATCGATCTGCCATTTGGTGAAAAACGGGGCGACGTCCATATTGAACGCCGCAGTCCGGATGAAGACCTGCGCATCGCCGGTCCACCCCAGCCGTTCATCGCGCTGCGGGCAATCCGTCGGAACCTCCAGAAAATTGCCCTTTTGTCCCCATTGAATGTTGTGTTGCAGTTGATTCAAGAGCGGCTCGGAGCACTCGAATTCGCCGCTCGGTTCGAGATCCGAATGCAATACGATGGCAGTCAACGTGTCGCGGGTGGGTGATTCTGCCAAACCGGTTAGCTCTGCGTAACGAAATCCGTGAAACGTGAAGCGCGGCTCGTAGATTTCTTCGGCATCTCCTTTCAGCGTGTAATGATCAGTCGCCTTTGCACGGCGCAAATTCTGGGTGTAGAGGTTTCCGTGTTCATCCAGCATTTCGCCGTGGCGCAACGTG
>DASXTY010000838.1:0-6755 GCA_036505155.1 Polyangiaceae bacterium
ATGCCAGAAGTCTAAAATGCACTGTTGTGCGCCCGCGCCGCTCGCTTCGAGCGCAAATAGCATCTGCAGGGCGGCTTCTCTGGCGGTGGATCGAGCTCCCATGGGCGGACACCAGCTACTGAGGACTAGATTCCCGCTTTCTTGAGCGCCTCCGAAAGCGAGAGCATCTCGATGGCTGCCAAAGCCGCATCGAAGCCTTTATTGCCGGCTTTGCCCCCTGCGCGCTCCAGTGCCTGTTCCATAGTATCGGTGGTCAAAACTCCAAATATGACCACCACTTCAGTTTGCATGGCCACCTCTGCAACTCCACGCGAGACCTCGCTGGCAACGTAGTCGAAGTGCGCGGTCTCTCCGCGAATCACGGCGCCCACCGCAATGATTGCGTCGAATTTCCCGCTTTGAGCGAGGCGCCGGCAGAGGGTCGGCGTCTCGCGCGAGCCTGGAACACGGATGATAGTTACCGCTTCCGGGGGAGCACCGTGTCGGATCAAGGCGTCCAATGCGCCTTCCACCAAACGATCGACCACGAAGGCGTTGAAGCGGCTGGCCACAATGGCGACGCGCGCGCCCTCCGGGAGCCGGAGCGCGCCATCTAACCTTCGCACTTGGCCGGTGGGGTTCGACATCCGCACCAGCTTACTGTTTCTGTGCCCTCATCGAAACCAGGGGGACACTTTCCACTACTTCGAGCCCGTAGCCGTGCAGGCCTGCGATTTTTCGGGGATTGTTGGTCAATAAGCGAATCCGACTCAAGCCGAGCTCTCGAAGGATTTGCGCGCCCAGGCCGTATTCACGAAGTGGCGCCGCTCGGTCGGCCCCGCTCCCCGACGTGGCGTCTGCCGGGCGAAGCGGCCGGGACAACGTGGAAAGCTCCTCCCTCAAGTCTCCGCGGGGCGGAATGTACACCACGACCCCTCGGCCGGCGCTTTCGATGGTATCGATGGCTTCGCCGAGGTTCCGACCCCCGTCGTTCACGGTGGAACTGAAAGTGTCGGCGATTGTCGAGCCGCTGTGCATGCGGCAGAGCACGGGGCTTTCACCGCTGACGTCTCCCTTGACCAGGGCCAAAAACTGACGCGGCTCGAGGGTGGCCTCGTAGAGCAGCGCGCGCCACTCGGAACGGGTGCGGTCCAAAACCACGGTGGCCTGATCCAAGGGCCGCACCAGAAGCTCGTTCTTCAAGCGGTAGGAGATGAGGTCCGCAATGGTCACCACGCGCATTCCGTGGCGCTCGGCGAACCGCTCGAGATCCGGGACGCGCGCCATGGTGCCGTCGTCTCGCATGATCTCGCAGATCACCCCAGAAGGGCTGCAGCCCGCCAGCCGCGCCAGGTCGACCGAGCCTTCAGTTTGACCCGCGCGCACCAGCACCCCGCCTCGACGCGCTTGCAGGGGAAAAACGTGCCCCGGAACCACGATGTCCTCGGGGGTTGCCGAGTCTCGGATGGCCGTCAGGATCGTGTGGGCTCGATCGGAGGCGCTGATGCCGGTGGTCACCCCGGAGCGCGCTTCAATACTCACGGTAAAGGCGGTTCCGAGCCGCGAGCCAGCTCGGCCCGGAGCCGACATGAGAGGGAGCTTCAGCCGCTCGATTTGTTGCTCATCGAGCGCCAGGCAAATGAGCCCTCGGCCATGGATGGCCATGAAACTGATGGCTTCCGGAGTCACCCGATCGGCGGCCATGCACAGGTCGCCTTCGTTTTCCCGGTCCTCGTCGTCCACCAAAATGAGCATTTTGCCGGCGCGAACATCGGCAATGGCGGCTTGCACTCTCTCCTGGAGCTCGCGGCTGGCTTCTAGCTGTCGATTCATGGACGCGCTGAGCTCCCGGCAGCGCTTTGCGCCTGGAGATACCGCGTGATGTACCGCGCGATGAGGTCAACTTCGATGTTGACTTGGTCGCCGGGAAGCAAGCCTCCGAGCGTGGTCACACGAAGGGTGTGCGGTATCACCATCAGTTCGAATTCCACGCCATCTGTTACCTCGGGCAGCACCGAATTTACCGTGAGTGACACGCCGTCCAGCGCAACGGAGCCCTTGGGTGCCAAAAATCCGCCGAGCAGAGGCTCAGCCTTAACCCGCAGTCGAACCGACTCCTCAAGCTTTTCCGCCGCGGTGACCTCGGCCACGCTGTCGACGTGGCCCGCCACAAAATGTCCTCCGAGACGGTCCGTCGGCCGAAGAGCCCGCTCCAGGTTCACGGGGGCGGGTAGCTGGAGCCTGCAAAGGGTGGTTCGGGCGGTTGTTTCCGCGCTCAAATCCGCCTTGAAGCCCCCTTCTCGAAGCTCTGCAACGGTGAGGCATACCCCGGCGACCGCGATCGACTCGCCCACGCGGATGTCCTCGAGCGCGGTGGCAACCTCAATGCGGAATCCGCTTCCCCGCGGCTCGCGCCGCTGGAAGTTTCCTGTGACCTCGACCAAACCGGTGAACATCGCACGACCCTCAGGTGCTCGACGTCGCGGAACCGCCAAGCCGGTGCCCGATCTCCCTGGGGTCCGCTTCACGGAGCTCCTGCTTGCTGTGAGGGTCCGAAGGAGCCAGGCTAGATGCTCCAGTGTTTCACGCGAACTTGGGGCGCGCAATACCCGCCGCCGCGCTCATCGGTAGCGCGCTCGGTTGCGGGCCCAGCGTGCACTCGGTCCATGAGGGCTGGACTCGGTTCGAGCACTGCTATCGGCTCGACTTGGACGAGGAAATCGCTCCTCCGCACCAGCAGGCGTGCTGGCGCGAGTGGACCCAGCGCTATACCTACGGGCAGCCGCGCGACCGCATCGAATACGCGCGCCGACGCCTTCGCGAGCTCGTCAGCGGAGACGCCGATCGCCCGGCTCTCAACGTGGACGCGGGATACAGGCCCGAGGAGCGTCAATTTTACCTATCCGTTCCGGCGCCAACCAGCGCCCACTCTCCGCCGCCTCCCATCGCCACCCGTTGGTATGCCCCCCCGGAGCAGACTGCGCCAGCGGCCGTCACCGTTTCCGCACCCAGCGCGCCGCCGGCGGCCCGACCGATACCCGCTGCTCCAGGGGACGAGTGCGCGAACGGCTGCCGATCGAAACGCGCACAATGTTTGGATAGCTGTCAGCGCGGCGGTGGGCCAGACGCGGGCGCAGCGACGCGATCAGAGAAAAAGCCACCCCAGGCGAGCCAGAAGCGAAAACAGAGCGACCCGGCGCGGCCCACTGCGGATGCGGGCGTCTGTTCGAGCTGCGACGCGGATTACAAAGCGTGCACGGTACGCTGCTATAAATGAGGCTCCTTACCCCGCGCCACTTAGTTGACGCTTCCCTGCTCGGGGGCTACGGGTGGTAATAGCCCGATGACGCTGCGGAACACCGGCTTGGCTCGCGAATCACCGCTGGTGACGCCGCTGCCCCGAGTGCTTCGTCCCCAGCGAGCCGTCCCTGCGGACGCGGTTCGACCCACACGTGCGGAGATCAATCTTGCCAACTTGCGGCACAACCTGCATGTCATCGAGCGGCATGTCCAGGGGGTTCCGGTTTGGGGCGTGCTCAAGGCCGATGGTTATGGCCACGGGGCTAAAGCGGTGGCCCGAACGCTGGAGCGAGCCGGCATCCGCGGACTCTGCGTGGCGCTCGTGGAAGAAGGCGTAGAGCTCCGCGAAGCGGGCATTCGCTGCCCAATTTTGATTATGGGCGGGTATTACGGCCGGGCCTGGGGAGAGCTCATCCGCTATCGACTGACGCCGGTAGTGCACGACACGTGGCAAATTCAGGCGCTGGCTGAGGAAGTTCGATTCGCTGGGGCCGATCCGATTCACGTGCACGTCAAGATCGATACCGGGATGGCGCGTCTCGGCGCGCTGCCAGGCGAGGTGCAGCGCATCGGTCAAGCGCTGGGGCAACATCGGGAAGTGGTTCTTGGGGGATTGATGACTCACTTTTCCTGCGCGGACGACGGCGATAGCGAGTCGATGAACGAACAGATGGCCCGCTTCGATCGGGTGCACAGAGACCTGGCCGCTTTGGGCCTCGTGGTTCCGGCGCGTCACGCTGCAAACAGCGCGGCTTTGCTCCGAGACCCACGAACTTGGCTGGACATGGTGCGCCCCGGGATAGCGCTCTTTGGGGTCGAGCCCTACGCGGGCGCTGCGCCCGAGCTCCGTCCCGTCATGCGAGTCCGGAGTGAAATCGTGGCCGTGCGCGAGCTCCCTTCGGGTACGCCCGTCGGGTACGGGGCGAGCTGGAAGGCTTCCCGGCCGAGCCGGATTGCAACCGTCCCGCTCGGCTACGCAGACGGATTGAGCCGCGCGCTTTCGAACCGCGGCAAGGTCCTTATCCGGGGACAGAAGGCTCCCGTGGTCGGCACCATCAGCATGGATATGACGATGGTGGACGTGACCGATGTACCGGGCGCGAACGTGGGCGATGAATGCCTGATGCTGGGAACGCAAAAAGGACCGCACGGTGAAGTCACCCTGTGCGCCACCGAGACTGCAAAAGAACTCGGCACCATTCCCTGGGAAGTGCTCACTGCGGTTTCGCGCCGCGTGCCGCGCTTTTATCGCGAACCCTAGAGGCGCGCAGCACTAGCGTCCTGAGTCCGCAATTCCTACCGGAATTGCTGGACTGCCGCTTCGCGGCCCGCTGCTCCGCAACGGCAGGCCCACTATCCTGTTTTGTAGGGGCGCCTCGCGACGCCTCGCCCCCCTCTCGCCCTTCGGGCGATTCACCCCCAGAGAAAAATTCTCCGCCGAATTTTGCTAGTGTGCCGAAGGCATTTGTGTGGCGAACTACGGACTCGGCACACTAGCCCAGCAGCAGGCTAGACTGTACCCGGAGATGATACGCTCCTGCAGAATGCGCAGTCTCGCCGCGGCCGTTGCTGGTTTGCTGTGCGCTTGCACGGGAACGCACCACCCGACCGACACTGTTGCGCCGCCCGAAGAATGGCCGACCATGTACACACCTCCAACAGAGACGACGGTCCTGAGCACGTTGCGTTCGGGACATCCGAAATTGATCCAGCTCGACAAGGACATCGACGCCATCACGGCCCGCGTCAACGAAGATCCGGTGCCCGCCGGCTATCTCGCTGCGCTCCGCACCAAGGGCGACAACATGATCGCAGCCCCCGTCTCCGAGCGCGTCCTTGTCGGCCCGCGCCTGTTGGCAATATCGCGGACCGTGCTGGACCGTGTCTATACCCTGGCGCTCCTCTACCGCCTCGGCCATGAGCAGCCGTACCTCGACCGGGCTCGCGCAGAGCTATTGCACGTGGCCGGCTTCAGCGACTGGAACCCATCGCATTTTCTCGATGTGGCGGAGATGACGCACGCCTTCGCCATCGGATACGACTGGCTTTACCCGGCGCTCAGCGCCGAGGATCGCGCCATCATTCGGGACGCCATCGTGCAAAAGGGGCTCCTTCCGGCGCAGCAAGCCTACCAGGCCGGCGCATGGTGGACCGGCGATGCCTTCAACTGGAACAATGTGTGCAACGGAGGAATTGCCGTTGGCGCTCTCGCGGTCGCCGACGAAGAGCCGACGCTTGCCGCTTGGCTCTTGTACCGCAACATCAAAAACCTTCCGGCCGCGCTTGCCTCTTACGCGCCCGACGGCGCCTGGGCCGAAGGTCCCGCGTACTGGGGCTATGCCACGCAATATACCGTGGCCATGTTCGCCGCGCTCAATACCGCGCTCGGCACAGACTTTGGACTGAGCTCACTGCCCGGTCTGGCGGAAGCGGGGTTTTACCGGGTGAGCGTGGTAGGTCCAACCGGTAAATTTTTCAATTTCGCAGATAGCCGCGAAAACGCGGGCGCCGACGGGTCGCTCCTCTTTCTCGGCCATCGCTATGACCAGCCGCTCCTGGCTTACCAAGAGCGCTTGTATGCCGGCACAGCGGGCTCGCACCACGACCTGATGTGGTACGACCCTCGAGGGACCGAAGCCGACATTCTCGCAGTCCCTACTGACACCTGGTTCCGGGGAGCGGACGTCGTGCTGCTGCGTTCGAGCTGGGTCGACCCGTTCGCCACCTGGGTGGGGTTCAAAGGCGGTGACAACCAGGCCAACCACTCGCACCTGGATCTGGGAACCTTCGTGATCGATGCACTCGGCCAGCGCTGGGCGATGGAGCTCGGCCCCGACGATTACAACCTACCGGGCTACTTTGGTGCGCAGCGGTATACGTACTATCGCCTTGGCACTCGAGGGCAGAATACCCTGGAGCTCGATGACGCGAACCAGGACGAGAACGCGGCCGCACCCGTTACCTTTTTCTTTCGCGACGACAATGGCGCGCGAGCCATCGCCGACCTTACCGCCGCGTACCGGGCGGGGGGCGCCGCGCGTGTGATGCGCGGCATGGCTCTCCTCGAAGGGCGAAACCGCGTGCTTTTGAGGGACGAAATCACCACTTCGAAGCCGGTGCAGCTGGTGTGGAGCATGCACACGCAAGCCACGATAGCGGTGTCAGAGACGATTGCGACCCTGAGTCTTGGGGGAAAGACCCTGCAGGCCGAGCTTCTGAGCCCTCCGGGAGCCGTGTTTACGTGGACCGACGTGGTCATCAATCCACCGGAGACGCCTGCGACCGGCATCCGCAAGCTGCAGGTGATGCTCACCGGTGTCACCCAAACGGACCTCACGGTTTTGTTCACGCCCGAAGGCGCCCCGACTAGCGCGGTAGTCCCGAGGCCGCTCGATGGATGGGAAACCGGCGGACCAGTGCAGTAGCGCACGGTCGGCGTTTTCCAGCAGTCGCCGGTAAAGGTCCAGTGCCCGCCA
>DASXTY010000839.1:0-3140 GCA_036505155.1 Polyangiaceae bacterium
ACAGTTTTTCGACGCGAGAGGAACCGGAGCCGCCGGAACGGCCCGGTGAAATCGGCACCTTGTCGCTGCTCGAAGAAATGATCGACCTTTCCGGAATCGCTCGGCTCCCCGACCCACCCTTCGTGGCCGGGCTTGCGTCGAGCACTGATCGACGTTCGGTTTCTCCGGACGATCCCCAAGGATGGTTTGCCAATGACGATTGGGCGAGCGAAACCAGTCCGAACTACGTGGCGGTCGAAGAGGGCTGGTTGCGGCGCGAATACGTGCTCTTGGATGTGAAGGGCCCGGGTGCAGTAGTGCGCATCTGGTCCGCTACGCCGACGGGAACGTTGCGGATGTACCTGGATGAAAGTCCAAAACCCGTGCTCGAGGAGCCGCTGAAAGAGCTCTTATCGGGCGAAGGACCGATTCCGCAACCGCTCGCGCACGTTAAGGCGCGCGGGTACAATGCTTATTTCCCCTTTCCTTTTCGCAAGGGGTGCAAAATCACCGTTGACAAAATCGTCGCCACCGATCCTTTCGAAGGAGGGCCGCTAAAGAAGTTCTTTTATCAGATCAACTACCGGCTTTACTCGCTGGAGGCCGCGGCTAAGCTAAGGACCTTTCGTCGATCCGACTTCGACAGAGCGGACGCTCTCATGCGCCGCATCGCTCGGGTGCTCGATCGGCCAAGCCTGGCCTACGAACCGTCGAAGGCGCGCAGCCTTACCACCTTGCAGAAAGTGACGGGAGGTGCGCGCGCGGTGGTCGAGCGCCCGGATGGAGGCGTCATCCGGGACCTTTCACTGATGGTGGGCGATACTAGTGAAGCGGCGCTCCGCGGCACGCGCTTGAGAATGGTGTTCGACGACGAGCTAACAGTGGAAACGCCGCTCGGTGATTTCTTCGGCACTGGACCTGGCTTATCCGCCTACGAATCGCTGCCGTTTTCGGTTGGCCCGGGCGGTCGCCTGGTGTCGCGCTGGCCAATGCCCTTCCGCGAGCGCGCGGCCATTGAGCTATTGGGCAGCGCCGATGTGGAAGGCAAAATCTCGGTGGAACCCGGTGCCTGGACCGAGCGGAGCCTCCATTTTCACGCCAAATGGCGCCCCACCGAGACGGTGCGAACCCAACCGCCCCGCGATCTGCGCCTGCTCACCATCCAGGGCACGGGTACGTACGTGGGGAACGCCTTCAACCTCAATAATCCCCCCGGCACTAGGTGGTGGGGAGAAGGCGACGAAAAGGTTTACGTCGATGGAGACCTCTTTCCCAGTCTTTTCGGAACCGGAGCCGAGGACTATTACGGCTATGCCTGGTCGACCACCGAGCGTTTCGCGCACGCGTTTCATGCGCAGACACGTTCCGGTAGCTCGGGCTTCGGCGGGCGCTTTTCGATGAATCGCTTTCACTTGCTGGACGCGATGCCGTTTTCGAAGTCGTTTCGCTTTGATTTCGAGCTCTGGCATTGGGACGATACGCAAGTCGCTTGGGACGCGGTCACGTATTATTACGCTCGGCCAGGAGCGAAAGACGACGCTAGGCCGCTCACGGCGGATGACCTACGGCTTCGTTGAGTCCAATCAAGGCCCTAGGTTCGCTGCATCGATACCGGGTGGATTCCCATCCGTGCCCTGAGTCAAGTAAGGGCTGCTCGCGCTCAGAGCATAGTCGCTGTAGCGCGTGGAGCCTGGAGTGCTGGTGTTGAGGCCTGCGGCCGCCGCAGTTGCGGGGAAGAAATTCCCTGTCGGAAATTCCGAGGATGGGCCGCCGATAATCACGTTTCCCGCCATTTGAGACCCCGGAAGCTTGCAGGTGAGCGCGGTTTGATTGGTGCCGCAGTCGCTCCAGATGCCTTCGCCGTAGAAAACCAGGTTGTTGGTGTAGACGAAGGCGGTGGTGGGGTCGCCATAAGTGCGGAACATGGGGTAGGTGGGATCGGCGTAGATGAATGTGTTGTGGTTGAAGGTCAGGGTATCGACGCCCGTAAACTGAATGACGCGCACCACGGCGGGGTCGAATGCGTAGTCGGCGCGGATATCCAAGAACAGATTATTTTCCACGGTGATGTGATTTGCCTGCTGGCTCGGGGGAGTGTCGGTCCCGAGAATCTGGACGCCGCCGCCCACATGGACAATGACGTTATTGGTGATGGTAACGTTTTCCACCGTGGTCCACGGAGCGGTGCCGCCTTCGCTGCGCGGTGTCAGCACGATGGCGATTCCGTGCTGATCGGCGCCGTCCCAATTGTTTTCCATCAAGTTTTTGTCGACCACCACGTTTCTCGCGTTCTTGAGCTCGAACAGGTTTTTCACCCATGGGGTATAGCCGGTGTTGGACGGATCTCCGGCTTTCCACGAGAGCGGCTTATACAGATGATTTCCCCGGACTTCGATGTCTGAGGGGATGACACCCACAATTGTCGGTGTGGCGCCGCCGAATAGGATGTTTTCTGCTCCGCCTTCCAGCCGGTTATTGTAAATCTTGAACGGCCCGGGTCCATTGAATCCACCAATGGCCTGGGAGTCCTGAAAGTCGCTGTGAAAGTCGGACACGTGTGATGCGATCACACAGCTATTGCCGCTGTTCAGAGCGATACCGCGCTTGAAGTTCGCGCCGGGCCATGCGTGCACGTAACATCGGTCGACCACCAGGTGGTGCGGCACGTCGGCGAGCGCCGTCTCCGCGCCTCCGAACGCGATGACTTCGTACACCGCAGAGCTACTGGACTGGGGCAAGACCTCGAGACCAATCAGCCGATAGTGATGAGCGCCAGTATCGGTGCGAATCGCGGGCAAGCCAGCTCCTGGTGAGATGACCCGTGCGAGCTTCGGCGCATCGGCCGGGGTCACGCGTGTTGCCGCCGGTAGCTGCGCGTCTGGCGTCGACGTGCGGATGGTGATGCACGAGCTCCCGGCTTTGACCGGCAGGACGAAGTTTCCGACGTAGTCCGCGCCGGCCGTTAAGATCAGCGTGTCGCCCGGTGCCGCCGCATCGATCGCGGCCTGAAGATCAGCGCCGGCGGAAACTTGCACCATTGCGCCGCTGGAGGCGCCGCATTCGGCGTCACAGCTGAAGCTGGAGACAGTTCCGGTTCCGCCGGTGCCCATCTGTCCTCCGGTCCCCGCTTGTCCCCCTACTGCCCCTTGTCCTCCGGTCCC
>DASXTY010000840.1:0-1743 GCA_036505155.1 Polyangiaceae bacterium
CCTGGTTCCGCGCCGCGAGCGTGGTCCATCTCGAGCCGAATCTGCTCGAGCCGGAGGTGATGAGTCTAGAGGCAAGGGATAGCGCTCCGGAACTGAGCCTGGGAAAAGGCTGACGGCGGATTCCGACCGGCTGTTCGGAAACGCTCAAGCCGAAACTGTGCAAAGATCGGCGTTCTGGGCTTGAACGAACGCCACTTTGAAACCACCGCTAAAGTAGGCCTCTACCTCGACAAACGCGGCCAAGTGGCCGTCGTCACCATCGACGTGCCTGGAGAAGATGCGAACGTCCTCGACAGCGCTCTGGTCGAGGAGCTTCGCCGCATCCTCGCCGACATCGAGCTCGACAGGAACCTTTCCGCCATCGTGCTCGCTTCGGGTAAGCCGGACTGTTTCCTCACCAGTCCAGTCCTCGAGGATCTGCGAGAGCTCAACACGCCGCAGGCGACCGATCGCGCGCGTGCAGGCCAACGAATATTGACCCTGCTCGAGCAATGTCCCCGGCCCATCGTGGCGGCCATTCACGGCGAGTGCTCGGGAGGCGGCCTGGAGTTGGCTCTCACGTGTCGAGCACGAGTGGTTTCCGACAGCCCTGCAACCCAACTCGCATTGCCCGAGGTTCGACTGGGACTGCTCCCTGCAATGGGCGCTACTCAACGGCTGCCACGCTTGATCGGGGTGCGAGCTGCACTGGATTTGCTGCTCACCGGGAGGCAAATCGATGGGCGAACATCCAATGCTTTGGGTCTTGCCGACGATGTGGTCCCCGAGTCGGTTTTAGTGGAGGCCGCGTCAGAGATCGCTCTCCGGCTGGCGACAAACCCGACGCTTCGCAAACACCGCCACCAGGGCCCTCGGGGCGCGTTTTCCGAGCTTTTGTTGAGCGAAAACCCGTTGGGCCGCGAGCTCTTTTTCGCCCGGGCGAAACGCAGGCTCCGCCAAAAAACGCGCGGGCTCTATCCGGCGCCGGAGCGCATCTTGGACGTGGTGCGCGTCGGCCTCGCCAGGGGCACCGAGCAGGGGCTTTTAGCGGAGGCATACGCCTTCGGAGAGCTCGCCGTGACTCCCGAGGCGCGCGCTCTTTTAAACCTGAAGCTTGCCACCGAAGAGCTCAAAAAGGATCGCGGGGTGGACGACCCGCGTATCCTGCCGCGCCCGGTCACGCAGGTCGCGGTAATCGGCGCCGGACTGATGGGGGTGGGGATCAGCTACGTCACCACCACTCAAGCGCAAACTCCAGTTCTCTTGAAAGAAACAGATGATGCAGCGCTCGGTCGAGGGCTTGCGCGTCTCCAAAGGCTATTCGATGACACCGGCGGACGCGGGCAAACGCCGGCGCAGGTGGCCCCCGCAACGGACTATTCCGACCTTGCCGCGGCCGGGCTGGTGATTGAGGCGGTATTCGAGGAGCTCGAGCTCAAACGCCGGGTCTTGCGAGAAACCGAGGAGCGTACGCACCCGGAAGCAATCTTTGCCAGCAACACCTCCTCGATTCCGATTTCGCAGATCGCTGCGGAAAGCAAGCATCCGGAGAGCGTGATCGGGATGCATTACTTTTCGCCGGTGCACAAGATGCCCTTGCTCGAGGTCATCGTCACTCAAGAGACTGCACCCTGGGTTACGGCCACCGCCGTCGCGTTCGGAAAAAAACAGGGCAAGACCGTGATCGTCGTACGGGATGGCGCCGGCTTCTACAGCACGCGAATCGTCACCCCCTATTTGCAGGAAGCGGTGCGCCTCTTGGCA
>DASXTY010000841.1:0-4848 GCA_036505155.1 Polyangiaceae bacterium
CAGCGGGAACTTCGACCGGGGGCTCCGCGGGAAGCGGCCTCTGCAAGGGCAGCGGCGCGCCCTGCACCACTGGTATCGAGTGCTGTACGAACCGATGTGATGCCGGTAAGTGCAGCAGCACGCAGTGCACCGGAGACGGTCTTGCGTGCATGGCGGACGGCGAATGCTGCGGTGGAGTTTGCACCAGCGGAATGTGCGCCGTCCCTAACGCGATCTGCAAAGTGACCGGCAACGCCTGCATGTCCCACATCGAGTGCTGCTCGCAGTATTGCAAGGATGGGCTTTGTGCTCAGCCTGCGATCTGCGTGCAAACCGGCGACCTCTGCGCCAAGGATTCGGATTGCTGCGGCGGGCTGTGCACGAAGGGTTCGGGCACGCTGGGCCTGTGCGCGGTCGCGCAGTCGTCGGGAGCAAGCCAGTGCCTTACCGAGGGGGCGGTCTGCGGAAGCGGCGCCAGCTACATGGGCGGGACCTTGCCCACCTGTGGAGGCGAGTGCTGTAGCCGGGCCTGTTTTCCGGACGCGGTAACCGGCGTCTTGATTTGCCAGCCACCGAGCGGGTGCCGCCCCACCGGCGAGCTTTGCAAGGAGGACGTCGATTGCTGTGGATCGGCGACGCTGCCGGACGGAATGGATTCGGGGACCACCTGCGAAAAGGCAGCCGGCGCCGCGTTCGGTCGCTGCGATCAAGGCCACAAGTGCTCGCCCGCGGGCAGCATGTGTCGGCTCCAGACCATCACGTGCAACGCGACCGACACCTGCTGTGCCGGTAACGTCCAGCAGACCGGAGTGTGCAAGCAAGATGCTCTCGGCATTCCGCGCTGCCTCATCGCCGCGGTCGACTGCACAGACCCGACGAGCTACGCGGGCAAAGCGTGCGCGTCGAGCGCCGACTGCTGCGGCTTGCCCTGCACCAAGAATCCGTTAGGCACCCCGCCGTACGTCTGCGGCATGGTGTGCGTCGCGGAGGGCGGCGACTGCACCACGGACACGGATTGCTGCGCAGGCCTCTTGTGCATCAACGGTAAGTGCGGAAAGGTCGTAACCTGCGCCGCTTACGGGCAGTCGTGCACCACGAACAGCGACTGCTGCAACATGGTCCCCTGCACCCGCGCCATGCCCAGCGATCCGACGGGCTTTTGCCGCGTTCCCACGGGTTAAGCGTCGCCTCTTCAGAGTCTCTCGATCACGCCATTCTGATGCACGCGTGAGGTGTCGTTCTGCTCGACGTGTACGCGCCAGGAGTAATTGTCCTCGGGCAAGCCCTTGCACGCCGGGTTGCAAAAGTGCTGCGCCAAGGCCATGCGCCACGCTGTGGAGGCATTTCGCGTGGTCATGTGTGGGGTCCGGCTGTGGTGGAAGGTGACGCTGCCCGCTTCGATGGGGCAGGCCACCACCTCTGCGTCCTCGGGGATTTCGCAAACCAAAAGGTCGCTCGCCATCTCCGCCGGGTTTCGGTGCTCGAGCAGCGCCCGGTGCCCATGTCGAACGAAGTGCATGCAGCCGTTATCCGGGTTCACCGCATGGAACGCGGTCCAGCAGGTGATGCCTCGGTCCCACAGAGTGCGTCCCCAATACGCCTCGTCTTGGTGCCACGGAGTCGGGGCGCCGGTGCCCGGTGACTTGGCCAAAAACTGCTCGTACCAAAACTCCATGGGCTGGTGCATGAGCGCGCTCGAAAATTCCGTACACCATAATCGAAAGCGCGACTCTCGCAGCCAGGGGAACAAGTGACCCACACCGCTCTGAACGATGCGATAGGCGCGCTGGTCGAGAGCTTCTCCGCGGCGCCAGTCCCAATCGCGAGCCACTTCTGCGCGCCTTAGCACCACCTGCTCACCCAACTCGCGGAGCGCATGCTGTTCCTGCTCGTCAATCGCGTTTTCGATCACCAAAAAACCGTCCTCCCGGAAACGGCGTGCGTGTTCTGAAGTAGGCGCTGGGTAATGCATGGTCTCAGTCTGCATCCTCGGAGTTGTTTGTGTCTTTAGCTGGGGCAATTATTATGTGTCCGAAACGATTACTGCAAAGCGAGGTCGGATGACGGCTCCCGAGACCAAAGCCAGCATAGAAACGGGGTACCGAAACGCGGCGCTGCTTTCTCCATTCGTGCGAGCGGGCGTGGAGCACTGGCGCGGTCCCTGGTTCATCGAAAAGGCCAAAATTCAGGATTACCTATTGGTCCACATCACCAGCGGAAGCGGCCGATTCTCGGTGGGAGAACAGGAGTTCGACGTCTTCCCAGGGGACTTGATCTGGATCCCGCCGGATACGTTCCACGCGATGCGCGGCCACCCTCCCAGGATGCTGGTCGCTTATATCCACTTCGACCTGGTTTACGACCACCGGCGAAGTCTCGACGTCACCCCAGGGTTGCGCTACCAGCGAAGCCCGCACAAGAACGTGCACCCACCCTGGCACAGGCCGCCCATCGACAGTTGGTCCGGGAGATTGAAGTGCGCCAATGGACCATCCGTGTATCGGCGGGTAAAGGACGTGATTTTAGAGTTCCTGAGCGCCAATCAGCCCCTGAAGATGGCGGGTCTGATGCTCGAGCTTCTGAATGAAATCGCGAGTGGGCTCACCCAGCCGGCGTCGAGTGCCGGTGCGCACGTGCGCGCGTTGCGGCGAGCCGCTCAAGAAATCATCGCCAAGCCGGAAGCCGAGCTGGACATTTCCGCGCTGGCTCGCGGAGCCAATTTGAGTCCATCGCATTTCCGCAAGCTTTTCCGCGAAACCCACCGACAGAGCCCGCGCACCCTTCACGACCGGGTGCGCATGCAGAAGGCGTGCGAGCTCGTGCTGCATTCTGGTTACAACGTGAGCCAAGTGGCAGAAGAGCTCGGATTTAGTTCGGTGCACAATTTTTCCCGCGCCTTCAAGCGCATCGTCGGCGTCTCCCCGCGAGCCTATCAGCGCAAAATGCTGGAGGTGAAGTGAGCGAGGGCATGTCTCCAAGCGGTCCGAAGTGGCCCCTCAGCCATCAGGTGCTATCCATTCGGGGGTCCGCCCGCGAATCACTTTGGAACCTGGGTTGCACTCCTCCACCGACGCCGCGCGCCGGCGCACGCTGATCTGCACTGCCGCGGCGGTCTTCTGCGCCGCTGTCCTGAGCGCTTGTATCCGGCCGCAGCCGCAATCGTCGCTCAGCGAAGAGCGCGACAGCGCAGGCATCGAAGAGCGCGGTAGCGCGAGCATCGCACACGTCGAGGACCACGGAATCAGCCTTAAGCTGAATGTGGCTCTGGAACAGCATCCGCGAATCTTGAGTGCTTCGGTGCCCATCCACGTCGTGGTGAAAAACCTGAGCGGTGCTCCGCTTCGCATTGATCGCTCCGCGTTCGTGCTGTACAGCGCCGGCGGCAGCGAATTCACTTCAGTCGACCCGCGGGAGGTCGCTCACAACATCGTTCTCGAGAGCCGGAAGAAGGGGCAGCTGAAGCCCTCTCCCCGGGATTACCAGGAATGGGAGCAAAAAGTTCTGGTGAATGCGCTGCGCCCGACCCTGCTCGACAATGGGGCGGCGACCGAAGGCATTGTCTTCTTTCCCCCTACGTATCAGCGAAGGCTGATTGTGGTTGCCAGTCTGGGCAATCGCAGCGCCGGTGTGCCGGGCGCGGGCCTGCGTGCGGTACTGAGGCAGGCCGCAGATGTTCGTCTCCGTGCACACAGTCCCACCGATCTGAATCTGGGTGAGGTCGCGCCGGAGGTCGAGCTGGACGACCTTTCTGGTCGTCGTCACAAGCTCGGTGAGATTGTGGGGCAAAACCAGTTGCTGCTAGTGAGCGTCTGGGCGACCTGGTGCGGAGCGTGCCGAATGGAGCTCCCCATCCTCGCCGGATTGTACCGCGAGAAGCGACCCGAAGGCCTGGAGGTCATCGTGGTCAGCGTGGATGAGGATCGTCAAGACATGGGCGACTTTCTCGCGCACACTAACTTTCCTTTTCGGTTCCTGCATGATGCCGACGGCATGCTCCAGGAGCGCTGGGGTGTGCGGGCGCTGCCGACGATGGTCCTGTTCGACCGCGACCGACGCGTGCTTCAAACCTACACCGGGGTATCCCGCCATTTGAAGCGAGAAATCGACGAGTTCTTGCAGAAAAAACGCCAAAAAGCGAAACGTGTTAGGGAGCCGCCCGAAGTGGAGCGCACGGCGATGCAGCTCGGGCTTTGATAGCCGTCGCTGAGCTCGGACTAAGAGCTCAGTTTCAACACTCTCCGAAAAAACCCGAGCTCCGTTTCCAGCACATGACGGATGGTTTCGGCTTTTCGAAAGCCGTGCTGTTCCCCTGGGTAAGCGTGATATTCGGCGTCCAGTCCGCGCGCGCGGAGCACGTCTGCCATGCCTTCGGTTTGTGCCGGCGGCACGACCTTATCCTCCAAGCCTTGAAAAAAAACGATGGGGCGGCGAATGCGCTCCGGATAGTGGATGGGCGAGCGTTCGACGAAAAGATCACGGCGCTCCGGGTACGGACCGACGAGAAAACGGTCGTAGCGAGATTCGAACTTGTGCGTGTCCCGCACCAGCGCTTCGAGATCGCTGATTCCGTAATGGCAGGATCCTGCGGCAAACACATCGTGATGGGCAAGGGCTTGCAGCACCGTGTATCCACCGGCGCTGCCTCCCCGAATGCACAATCGTTGCGCGTCCACCCGCCCCTCATCGGCGAGGTAACGCGCCCCGGCCACACAATCCTCCACGTCGAAGATGCCCCACTGTTCGCGCAGACGCTCCCGATAGGCGCGACCGTATCCGGAAGATCCGCGATAGTTCACGTCCAACACCGCAAAGCCGCGGGTGGTCCAAAACTGCACGGTGGGGCTGAAAGTCGGAGTCGCGCAAGCCGTG
>DASXTY010000842.1:0-3722 GCA_036505155.1 Polyangiaceae bacterium
TTCTGGGGCGCAAAAAAACCGGCGGAGAGCCCCCTCTTCTGGCACAGGGAGCCGCGGATCCGGATCCCGAGCCGGATCAAGCGCTCGCGGCGTCGAGCTCCGCCAATTCGTCTTGGGTGAGCGTGACTCCGACTGCGCCGAAGCTAGCGTTCAGCTGTGCGGGCGTGTTGGCTCCGATGATGGGAGCGGTCATCCAGTCGTGCGACAGATGCCACGCCAGGGTCATCTGCAACGGTGACTTATCGCGCTTCTTGCCGAGTTTGGTCAACGCATCCAGGATTTTCCAGTTCCGATCCGTCATCAGCTTTCGGTTCCCTTCGGCGCGTTGGCTTTTTGGGAGCTGCTTGTTTCGCAGGTATTTGCCGCTCAGAAATCCTCCAGCCAACGGGCTGTAAGGAATTACGGCGACCTGGTATTTGCGAATCAGCCACAGGTGGTCCTGCTCCAGGCTTCGATCCAGAGGATTGTAATAGGGTTGATACGACACGTATTGCGGCAGGCTCGAGTGTCGGGCGCACGCGAGTGCCTCCGCAAATGCGGCTCCCGAATAGTTCGAGCAGCCAATGTAGCGAACCTTGCCAGTGCGGATGAGACTTTCGTATGCCGAGAGCGTCTCGTCGATGGGCGTCGCCGCGTCGGCCCAGTGAGATTGATAGAGGTCGATGTAGTCGGTTTGCAGCCGTCGAAGCGAGTCCTCACACGCTTGAACGATGTGCGCTCGGCTGAGACCCTCGCCGGTGGAGCCTTGCCACATGCGACCCCGCACCTTGGTCGCCACGATCATCTGCTTTCGGTTGCGCACGCGTTTCATCCAGTTGCCGATGATGGTCTCCGATTCGCCGCCCTTGAGCCCTTTGGCCCACACCGAATAAATGTCCGCGGTGTCGAGAAAGTTTCCTCCTCCACGAGCAAACGCGTCGAGCACTTTGTACGAAACCGCTTCGGTGGCAGTCCAACGAAACTGCATGGTGCCGAGGCACAAAACGGAAACCGAAATGCCAGTTTTCCCGAGGGGGCGATATTCCATGGCGCGCAAGGCTAGAACGAGAGTTGCCGCTTAGGAAAGGAACGCTGTAGTCAAAACACCCACATGGGCCTTCGAAATTGTCGGATGGACGGGTGTGCAGGTTCGGCTGGGGTGGTTTGGGTAGAATTGCGAAAGCGCCGGATCATGAGCACCAAACGGCTCTACATGATAAGAATAGTGAATCTTTGGTACTATATCGCTCATCCTTGGCACGGGAGCATCCCATGAAAGTTCCTAATCCAGACAGACGGGAAACGATTCGGACCGCGCGCTCTTGGAGGGCGTCGGCGTGCATTTGCGTGGGTGCGTTGGCCGCAAGTTGCGGAGGCAAAGCTCAGGGGGTCAACCGAGCCTCGCCCGACTCAGGCACCGTTCAGAGCAATTTTGACAGCGGCTCCGGGTTACCCGACGCCAGCACTACGGGTCAGACGCAAGTCGTCGTGCTTCCGGATGGTGCGGTGATTCAAGTCACGGTGCAAGCGGATGGTGGCATTCAGCTCCCCCCGGGGCTCGCCTTGGACGGCGGGCTGAGCGGGGGCCTTTTCAGTCTGAAATGCGATGCGGGTTCGATCACGGTTTCGGGCACGCCTAAAACCTTACAATGCCGAGTGCTGCTCCAAGATGGCTCGGAGGCTCAAAATGTAGTTTGGGTTTCGCAGGATACTCTGGTGGGCTCGATTGGCCCCGACGGTATTTTCCGCGCCAACGGCTTGTCCGGCGGTGTATTCGAGGTGACCGCCTTAGTGGGTTCGGCCACCATCAAAACCCAGATCACCGTGGATTTCGTGCTTCAAGAAAACTCCGGCGGCGTGTCCACGGGGGACATGGCCAAGTTGGTTGCCGGTGGTTCTCAAGATTCGTCCTTCGCCTGGCTCTACCCGTACGACAAGACGGTTTTCCCCCGCGGTCTGCCCCCCCCCGAGCTGCAGTTCGCCGGCGCTTGCACCGACGCGACCTACACGAAAATTTCGACCTCGCATTTCCTGTACGAGCAATTTGCCGCCGCGACGCCGCCCACTCGAGTCAAAATTCCGGACACGGTGTGGAAGGGCCTCACGCTTTCTGCGGGGCCGACCACTTGGGTGGATATTTCCGTCACCAAGCTCTGCTCCGGGCAGGCCACGGGGCCCAAATCGGAAGCCTGGCTCATTGCGCCCGGAAATATGAAAGGCGTCGTGTACTACAACGCCTATCGCGCGTATTCGCTGGGACTTGGTCAGGGGGGCATCTTGCGGCTGCGTCTCGGATCCCAGGCGGAAGCGCTCCTCGGCGACTGCACGGTGTGCCATTCGGTGAGCGCGAACGGTGAGGCGTTGGCGGCGCAAATCGACTGGCGCGGGCAGCCGCCGAGCAATGTGTACGACCTCACGACAGGATCGGTGCCGCCTCCGGTGCTATTCTCTCAGGCCCCCACTGCTGAGAGGCCCGAGGGTTGGCTGTCGTTTTGCGCATTTGCACCCGACGGCAAGCGGCTGTTCACGAACGGTACGCCGACGGATACATCCCTCGCGACTCCGCGGACGGGTCCACAACCCCAGGGTTCGGTGTTGGTCGACCTGCCGAGCGGAAACACGATCAGCACTCCGAGCCTGCAGAACATTGGCGTGAAATTCGCACAGCTACCGATCTTTTCTCCGGATGGAAAACACATCGCCTTCAACCATTCGGACCTCGGCGACACGCGGCACCTCGCGGTGATGGACTACGACGGCGCTCAAAATCCGCCGGTCTTCTCTAACCTACGGGATGTAGCTTCCGATCCCACGTTGTCCCTCTCATGGCCGAGCTTCATCCCGGACTCGGGGGCGGTCGTCTATCAGCAGGGGATCGACTTCGAAACCACCACGGGACGCAAAGGCGACCTCAGGTTCGTCGATATCGGCGCCGGTCAGGTGAACCCGCTCGCCGCTCTGAACGGCTACCTTCCGAACGGAGACCTCTACCTTCCGGGTGGAACGGGCCAGGACGATCACGTGAACTACGAGCCGAGCGTCATGCCCAGACCGATCGGCGGTTACTATTGGGTGATGTTTGCGAGCCGCCGCATCTATGGCAATTATCTAGCCCCGGGGGGCAGCATCACCAACAGCGGAACTCCTTGGTCGGACTACGGAGGCGGCATCCGAAAGAAAATTTGGGTTTCCGCGGTGGACATCGACTACAGCGGCAAAATCGACCCGAGCCACCCGGCCTTCTTTCTCCCGGGCCAAGCGATGGACTCGGGGAGTCTCCGCCCGTTCGTCGCCCTCGAGCCCTGCAAGCCAGAGGGCGCTAGCTGCGAATCGGGCGTGGACTGCTGCGCCGGCTATTGCAGGGAAACCGGTCGTGACATGAGCGGTAACCCGATTCTCCAGTGCGTGCCGCCGCCTACCAATAGCTGTTCGAACTTGGACGAGGTGTGCGTCACT
Organism: Polyangiaceae bacterium; assembly: GCA_036505155.1. Classification (GTDB taxonomy): domain Bacteria; phylum Myxococcota_A; class Polyangia; order Polyangiales; family Polyangiaceae; genus DASXTY01. The sequence continues at coordinate 3,436 of DASXTY010000842.1, forward strand.
CCGGCCGACTGTTGCGACCAGACCAATCTGTGCATCGTCGGACGCTGCGCGCTTCCGACTCCGAGAGTTTTCTAGCGGCACCGAGTCTACTGACACGGCGACATCTCCCGGGGCCGCGGATTAGTGCAAATCCTTGCCGGACCCATCCATTGTCGCTTTGACCCCAATCGGTGAGGCTAGTGTGCTGAGTCCGTAGATGGCATCAAAAATGGTCAGCACACTAGTAAAATTCGGCGGAGAATTTTTCTCTGGGGGTGAATCGGCCGAAGGCCGAGAGGGGCGCGAGG
>DASXTY010000843.1:0-1901 GCA_036505155.1 Polyangiaceae bacterium
ATACAGCCTGGCCCCGGTGCGACGGCTTGTTGTCCAGAGGGCTACTCGAGAGCGCACCAAGGTCAGCTGGATCTCCACCTCGGCGTCATCACCTCTTCGCTGGGCGCGCACGGTGGGCAATATTGCGATGAAAATGTCCCGGTCGGGAGCCCGCCGGCAGTAAACCCGATGCTCAACGACAGGGCGCATTTGTTGGGAACAACGCGTCCGCGCCTCTACAGCTTCCAGGGCGCGGGTTTTTTGGCCTGGACCCCGCGGGACCGGAGCTTGAGCGACCACGAACGAAATGGCGCGGTCCTGACTACCGATCTCACCAACATGGTGACGCAAGCCGGCGAAACCGGGTGTAGCTATCCCGCGACGCTCGAGAGTTGGTATCGATTCCTCATCGATCCGCACCCTGCCGCGCGAATCGAACTGAACGCGGCGAGCGGTCAAGCGGAGCTGGTCGGCGAGGACACGGAGCTACTCCAGCAAAGGAAGGCATTTCTCCGGCCTGACTCGATGGTCGTCATCATCATGGTGAGCGATCGAAACGACTGCTCGATTGTAGACGGCGGAAAAGGGTGGTTCGCCACCAGCAGCGCGCCGGGTCTCATGTCGAGGGCCACGTCAGCCTGCACGCAAGAGCCGAACAGTCCCTGTTGTCGGCCCTGCAGTGACACGGTTGATCCGGCGGGCTGTCCACCGGCAGCGCAAGACCCCGAATGTCAAAAGGGGGCGCTTTCGTCCGAAGAAGATCCGCCGAACCTTCGCTGCTGGCAGCAGAAGCGGCGCTTTGGTTTGGATCTCTTGTATCCGACCAGCCGATACGTGAACGGTCTTTCTTCCAATAAGGGCCTGGAGGTTCCGAATCCCGACGGGAGCTCGGAGCTTGTGCCCAATCCCCTCTATTCGGACCTAAATCAGAGCGGTGCTATCGTGCGCGATCCCTCCCTGGTATTTTTGGTTGGGATCATCGGCGTCCCGTGGCAGGACGTCGCGACTCCGGAGAGCCGCATGGGCCCCGGCCTGAAATACCTCCACGCCTCCGAGCTCGGTGCCGTCTGGCCGATGATTCTGGGCGACCCCGCAAGCGGCGTGAATCCCACCGATCCGCTCATGATAGAGACGCCAACGCCACGCAGTGGAAATAGTCTCTACGGGGGACCGATGGCGCCCGAGAATTCGCCCACCGTGGGCAGCCCGCAGGCAAACAGCATCAACGGGCATGAATACCACGCCGTCGGAGACCTTCAATACGCGTGCATCTTCCCGCTCGAGACGCCGCGCGACTGCACGACGGTTGCGGGCGACACGGCATGCGATTGCAAGCCGGGCGAGCTCAACGATCCCAATGGGGTACCGTTCAACAAGCCGGTGTGTCAGCCGCCGACCGGCGGGCCAGCCGGCACCACCCAATATTTCGCCAAAGCGTATCCGGGCCTCCGGCAATTGCAGGTGCTCAAGGATTACGGCAGTAACTCCATCGTCGCTTCGATCTGTCCCAAGGAGACAACTGGAACGACGCTGGATCCAAGCTTTGGTTACAACCCAACGCTTTACTCGATCTTCAACCAGGGCTTCGGCACCTTCAAAGAGCGGCCGGGCGGGCGCTGCCTTCCGCGTCCGCTCAGTCCGGATGCAGCGACCGGGCTTGTGCCTTGCGTCGTAGTGGAAGTAACCAGCGGCAGCGGTAACTGCGACTGCTCGTCCCGGCTTGGGCGCAATCCCGAGCCGTTGGGTCAAAGCGCAAGCGACGAGCGGCTTGTAAAGCTCGACGCCTGGGTCCGCGACGGTATGAAAAATGACCTTCGCGCTTGTGACAAACCGGGTAAGCCGGCCTGCTCGAGCTATTGCCTGTGCGAGATCCAGCAGGCGAGCAGCTCGGTTCAAACCAGCAACGGTGAGAGTTTTTTGGA
>DASXTY010000844.1:0-5180 GCA_036505155.1 Polyangiaceae bacterium
GGAACGCTCACATTTCCCATATGGCTTGAAGGATACCACTTCGGCGCCGATGAACAGGCGTTCAGCGAAATCCATAGCGCTCGCCCAGGCTCAAGCACTGCTCGACGGGCGTTACCCCCGCCGAGGGAGTTCCGTCGCTCAAGGACGCCGCTGCAACGCACACTCCGAGGCGCAAGCACTCTGAAATCGGTTCCTCCTGGTGAACGCCGTGCAGAAAACCGGCCGCAAAAGCATCCCCTGCCCCATTGGTGCCTCGGATCGACACCGCCGGGATGCGCACGCTGCCTTGCAGGCGCACGGGCTCGCCGGGGCGGAACGCCACCGCCATCTCAGCGGTGTGCACCACGAGCCAACGGTTTAGGCCCCGCTCCACCAACCTGCGACAGGCGGCCTCCATGCGTTCGAAATCCAGACTTCCGCTTTGACTTCGCACCGATAACCCCGTCAAAAGCTCCATCTCGATCTCGTTGGCAAAGAAATAATCGAGGTGCGGAAGCGCAGCCGTGACCAACCCGGGAAGACGGCCGCTCTGGTCAGTCACCACATCGGAGCTGGTGATCAAACCGATGCGCTGGGCTTCGGCCAACACTTCGGCCGCAACCGTGCCGTGCGTGGCGCTCGGCTGATCCAAACCTTCCAATAGCGCGAGGAAAGCCAGGTGTAGGATCTTTGCGCTGGTGTCACCGAAGTCGAAGTGCTCCTTTCGAAGCAGCGCGCTCGCGCCCGGAAACTGCAAAATGGTGCGTTTCCCGGTACCGGTAATGGTCACGATATCGCTGAAGGAGGTGCGCGCACCCCGGGCCGAGGCGAGTTTTCGGGTGTCGATGCCGAGCGACTCGCAGTGATTGCGAATCTCGAGCCCTTCGGAGTCGTCGCCCAAGAGCCCCAGCGCCTCCAGCGGGTAATCGACTCGCATGCGAGCCAAGTCCACCAGCACATTGTAGGGGGCCCCGCCGTTCGAGCGGCTCAGAGACCGAATCGTGACGCAGGTCTCTTCTTCGGGATAAGCATCTAGAAACTTCACCTGGTCGATGATGAAGTTACCGGCGGCCAGAATGCCACGCCGGCGAGCCGTCGGCGGGGGAGCACCGCTCACGGCGCATCACTCACCAATCGAAAGCGCGGCGCCTCATCTTCGACCACTTCGGGAAAGCGTCCCACATTGGGATCAAGGAAAAAATTATCGCCAACGTCGTCGTTGGCGGTGGACACCTCACCGATGATGCACTCCGGGCTCTCCGACCAAAACTCGTGATAGGTTCCGGGGCAAAGCGTGACCCGCTCCCCCGCCCGGAGCCGGATCGAATCCCCCCCCGCGACCTCGGAGAGCTTGCCGCTCAAAGACAGGCGAAAATGCTCTCCCAGGTGGCGGTCAGGGCGCCCCGGCCAGACCCGCACGCAGAGCTCGCCCCAGCGGCAGATGATGTCCTCTTTCTTTTTGGCATGACAATGGTTGGGACAGGTCATGCCGCGCTTGGCGTACATCACTTTCTCACAGTATTCGGGCTCCTGAGCCAGGTTGATCAGCACCAGCCCGTAGCGCCGCCAATCGCCCAGGCCGAAGTCGGTGACATCCCATTCTGGGTTCGGCGGCACCGCCCAACCATGGGCAATAAAGCAAGCTTCCGCGTCCCGCAAAAGCTGATTGATTTCGCTTCGTTTCATAGGGTTATCACCTGTTTTTTTTGGTTCGATGCCAGCGCTGCGGCAAACACTTCCTGTGAGAACACGGCTTCGTCCACGGTGACGCAGCCCAAGCGGTCGCCCAACGCCCCTTGGCGCTCGGCCAGAAACGCCGCCCACATCTGCAAATAACAATCGGGAAATCCCGCTTCGAAAATCTTGCCCGTGCTCACCGGAAACACCGTTTCGAACCCCATGTCGATGCGGCGCCACGACTGCTCCTTGCCCCGTTCGAAAATCGCGATGCTCCTGGGTTCGCGGGTGGTAAAGCGCACTCCGGCTTCGGTTCCGAGAGCCGTGAAATACCAGTTATTGGTGTCGCCGGGCGAAAGGCGTTTCATTTCCAGACGCATGGGCACCTCGGCGCCGCTCACCAGAATCTCCGTGTTCAAGATGGCGTTGTCCCAGGTGTCACAAGGAACCATGTGTCCTTGTGCATCCGGACGAGTATCGTAGATCTTTTGTAGCTGCGCGTACAGCCGGAAAGGGCGCCAGCCCAGCTTCAGCGGCACATGCAGCGGGTGCAGCCCCAGGTCGCCCATCACGCCGATTTCGCCGCAATGCTTCGCCTGCCGCTTCCAGTTGATGGGCTTTAGCGGGTCCATGTCACTCGAGTGCACAAAGCCCGCCCGCACTTCGAGAATTCGGCCCAGCAGGCCGGAACGAACCATCTGATAAGCCCGGTGCATGGCGGGAAAATAAGGGAACTCGGAGCTCACCCGAACGAATCTTCCGCTCTCTTGGACCGCGAGGCGGATAGCCCGTGCCGCTTCCAGATCGATTCCAAACGGCTTTTCCGCCAAAAGGTCCTTACCCGCTCGGACCACATCCACATACAATCGTTGATGCAAGTCGTGAGGCACCGCTACGTAGCAGACCTCGACTGCCGGATTGGCGATCAGCTCCTGATAGTCGCCGGTGAGCTGCTCGACAGGAACGCGGCGAAACCAATCCAGCGCTTTTGGGTTCGCGTCGCAAACACTAACCAGCTCCGGGCGCACCGGAAAACTCTCCAAAGTGAACCATCGACCGAGCGCGCAGGCGAGCTCCCGGCCCATCAGCCCGCCGCCGATGATTCCCACTCCGACGCGCTCGCCCGTGGGTGCGCTCATTCCGACTCCAATAACTTCATGGCCTGCGCGGCGGTCGCTCCCTCGTGCACGATGGCGAGAAGCGCCCGAGTCATTCGCGCCGGGTGTTGATGCTGGATGATGTTGCGTCCGTACACGATCCCGGCCGCGCCTTGCCGGATAAGAGCTTCGGTGCGCTCCAGTATTTCCTCATCGGAAGCTCTCCCTCCCCCCCGCACCAAAACCGGCACCCGAGCCACTTCTATCACTCGGTGATACACACCCAGGTCATCGGTGGGGTCCGCTTTGATGAGGTCGGCGCCGAGCTCCACCGCCTGGCGCACCAGAGGTAAAATCTTTTGCAGGTCCCCATCCACCATGTAACCGCCGTCGGCAGCGTTGGGCCGAAACACCAAGGGCTCGATCATGAGCGGCATCGCGTACCGATCGCACTCCGGCTTGATCCGCAAGATGTTTTGGATGCACTGGTCGGTCACCTCCGGCGCGCCCGGGATGCGAAATAAATTCACCACCACGCATGCCGCGTCCAGCCGCACCGCTTGCTCCGCCGCTTTCTCGATCATGCGGCTAAACAGAGTTCGCGGTAACTCACGACCGTACACATTGGCCACATCTGTGCGCAGCACCAACGCCGGCTTTTGCTTCCCCGGCACCGATTGCAAAAGCTCCGCCTGCCCCACCGTGAGCTGGATCGCATCGGGCCCGGCGGCAATCAACGTCTTCACGCATTCGCCCAGGTCTTCGATGCCTTTGAGGAAGCTCAGCTCGTTGAAAAAGCCGTGATCGACGGCAACGTCGAAACAGCGCTTCGAGCGGGGATGGAACAAGCGGTTTAGGCGATAGGACTTCACGGGTGTTTCCTCTTTCTGGCCGGAGATATCAGCGTCTGCAGATATTGGATCCAAAAACTGGGCCGGCAAGTGAACGAGAGACCTGGCGGCGCTCGGACATCGGGAGAGGCATCAGTACCGGGAATTCGGGTGCCCCGGCGGCATGATCTCTACGGCAAGTGCCAGTGCCCGACAATGAAAGGCGAGCGGGAGCGGATGGATTCTCGGGGGTTGGGGGCGTTGACTTGAGGTTTTATCTACGTAATACTGCAGCATGACGGTTCGAAGGAAGATCGCTCGGGTCGGTGGCAGCCTGGGCGTTTTGATCCCGCGCGACATCGCCGATGCCATGGGCGTAGAAGCAGGAAGTCCAGTCCGGCTTACTCTCGTCGGCCGGCAGATGGTCGTGGAGCCCACCTCAGACGACCTCGATGAGGGTACTTTTCGTCGCGCTTTCGCCGCTGTGCTTCGACGCAATAGCAAGACATTCGCGCACCTGGCCGCCTTCGACCGGGGCGAATGGGCACCGGAAAGGCGCCAGCCAAGGTCGCGAGCGACTCGCGTGAAGCGGTGACCCAGCGTCGACCTGTTCGTTTTCTCACCGCCGAGCAGGTCGTCGCGATACACGATGACTTGCTGGAGCGCTGGGGCGGACATGGAGGCGGGGGGCACCGAGGAGCCGCGTACGAGGGTGCCGACGCTGCTGTTCAAGCGGTAAAGAACTCATACTACGACTCGATTCAGGAACTGGCGGCGGCCTATGCAGTGTACGTCGTGCAGGGGCACGTGTTTCTCGATGGTAACAAGCGCTGCGGCGCTGCGGCGCTGCTCACGTTTCTGCAAGCGAACGGCGGAAAAACTCGTGCATCGCCTCAGCGGATAGCGGAGCTGATGATTGAACTTCAAGAACGCGCTGAAGCCGGCGAGGCGACGGAACGCCTGGTACGCTGGCTAGCGGCGGCCTTGCGTGGACGGTCACCATAGAGCTATCTGAGCTCGCAGATCCGACCGGGAGCGGAATTTTAGGGTGCGGTATCGGTACTGGAACGCTTGCCTTTTGCTTCCTCCCCGGATTTGAAGCCAAACAGCTGGCGAGCCCGCTAACGATTAGCAAGTAGCCCCTCCCGGACTCGAACCGGGACGCCCTTTCGGGCAGGGGATTTTAAATCCCCGGCGTCTGCCTTTCCGCCAAGGGGCCTATATCGACCGTAACGTCAATTTGGAGACGTTACCAATCCAGAATTGCGCCGTCCGGGGCGCGCACGCTGGTGGAATGGATGACCTCTTGCTCGAACGGGTGTTTCTTTGCCTGCTCCTCGTCGACTTCCACACCAAGCCCCGGCGCGTCGCACGGGAGCCAGTGGCCGTTTTCAGTCCGGAGCTGGTGTTGGACCACATCCCAGCGCCACGGCACGTCCGTGAGCATGTCCTCTTGAATGAGAAAGTTCGGCGTGCTCAGGGCAAAGTGAAGCGCGACCGCATTGGCGACGGGCCCCACCGGGTTATGCGGGGCGACTCCCATGTAATAGGTCTCCGCCATGGCGGCGATTTTCTTGGCTTCCCAAAGACCGCCGCA
>DASXTY010000845.1:0-6349 GCA_036505155.1 Polyangiaceae bacterium
TGCTGCCGGTACAAACCCTGCCAACCCCACGGAGAATCTCATGAGTAAGGTAGTAGCAGCAGCAGCTCTGGGTACAGCCATCGTGCTCGGTTCCTCACTCGCCACGGCGCAGCCGGCCGCTGGCAAAGAGCTCGGCAAAGCAATGGACCTGGTGTTTTCGGCAGACCGGTTGTTTGGCCTTCATTTTGGTCACGCATACGTGGACAACCGCACTCCCGGTCCGTTCCGCGGCGGAGAGGAAGTAGACGAGAACTACACCACCATCGGTTTCGGTTGGCCGGGCCAGGCAGTGGGTCAGGCCGCAGGCACGCCATTCACCATGGCCCGGTTCGCGTTCGATATTTTCGTCATCGATTCGCTTAGCGTCGGCGGCGCCATCGGATACACGCACGTCGACATTCATCACGAAGAAACGCCGGTCGGGGCTCCCGTAAACGGTGTCTACGACACCGACTGGGCTTCCGGCATTTTTGCGCCGCGGGTGGGCTACATCTGGAACCTCGGCTCGGTCGTGAGCTTTTGGTTACGGGGCGGTATCACGTATCACTGGGCGTCTTACGGAAATGCCGCCGGTTGTGGAGGTCCGGGTCCCTGCGATCTCAGTCAAGACGGGTGGGCCTTTACCATCGAGCCAACTTTCACGTTCTCTCCCATAGAGCACTTCGCGTTCGTGGGCATGCCGTACCTCGATATCGACTTCACCGGGAAGACGAGGGTTCCGGGGACCTTTGATCGCACGACCCATTATCGGAGCTTTGGAATCGCGGTGGGCCTGCTCGGCTGGATATGACGGCTCCGGCGCGGCGCTTCGCCTAGTCCTCGCGGTCGTAGGCGATGACTTCGGTGCTCGCCAGCCCGTCGATGGCTTGGCGCACAGCGCTCCCGATTTCGGATTCGGTGCCAACGACGGCTACCAAGAGGTTTTCCTCCGAGATACGCGTCTCTACCGATTCATTCGCCTGGTCGAGCGTGACCGCCTGAACGCGCTCGGTGTACTCGGCGTGATAGCGCTGGGGGAGGCGAAAGAGCACCTCATCCAGGGCCAACCCGACGCGTTTAGCGGCTGTATCCACGGAAAACGCGTGCGAACGCACCAGGTATCGCTTTGCCCACAGAAGCTCGCGCTTGGTAATGCCCTTCTTGCGCCAGTTCTTCAACAGCTCGAGCTCGAGCCGGATACACGCGGCGGCGTCGCCTGCTTTGGGGAAGGTCCACATGGTAAACGCTTCTCGACGCCGGTCGTAAGGTAAATCCGAATACGCCCCGTAAGACCAGCCGCGCTTGGAGCGGACCTCGCGGGTCATGCGGGCCGTGAAGGTTCCGCCGAAAACCGTGTTCGCCACCAGCAGCGCCGTATGGTCCGGATCGGAGGGATGGCTGCCGAGCCCGCCGATCAGGATTTGGGTCTGAGTTCGCTCCGGCTTGTTTACAATGACAAGGTGGCGGCCGGGCTTGATTTGAGGGTCCGTTACCTTGTCCTCCGGGGGTGCTCCAGCGCCGAGCGCGCCGGTGATGCGACGCGCGCAGGTCTCGGCGGCTTCGCGGTCGATGTCGCCTGAAAAAGCGAACACCAGGTTATCGGGCACCAGAGCGCTCTCGAACATGCGGTGCACGTCACCGAGGTCGATGGTGCGAATCGATCGCACGCAGCCCCCGACGCGACGACCGTATGGGTGGTCGGGGAAGAGACTACGCCGAAACCAGCGGCGGACCAGGGAGCGGTCGTTGTCGCGGGCGTCGACCAGCTCACTTTCCGCTTCGCGCTTGAGCCGCCCGAACTCTTCTTCCGCAAAGCCGGGTCGGGCGACCACGTCGACCAACAGATCGACCAACGGCTCGAGCGATCGGCGGAGCACGGTGGCGTGGAAGGCTGCAGTACTGTGACCCACTTCAGCCCCGAGTGAAGAGCCCAAAGAGTCAATTCGCGCATCCAGAACTTCGGTCGAAAGACCTCCTCCGGTTCTGCGCATCAAACGCGCCGTCATGCGCATCAGCCCTTCCTTGGCCTCAGGCTCTGCGACGCTGCCGCTCTGAAGAGCAACCGAAATCGACACCAGCGGTAAAGCACGGCTCGACTCGATCAGGACCAGCGGCTCTCTAGGAGCTGGTTCGGGGCTGAGCGCGTTCGGGCTGGGACTAATCATTATTGCCCCCAGAGGACGTAAGCTCGGTTTTTGACGCTCCGCTCTGCGGGCGCACCAACACTGCCGTGCGACTTTTGTTGACCAGGTATCGACGCGCCACGCGCCTCAAATCGCTCGGTCCAACCCGTCGCAAGGCCGCCAGGCGCTCGAAAGCGGCTGCGGGGCGCCCCAGCACCACTTCGTAAAACCCGATGGTGGAAGCCTTCCCGTCGGCGGTTTCCAGGCTGGTCAATAGCCCTAACTCGAACCGCGCGATGGCCCGCTCTATCTCCTGTGGGCTGACGGGTTCCTCTCGCGTGCGCTCGAGCTCTTTGTCGACGGCTTCGAGCAGCTCCTCTGCACTGTGCCCTTCACGCGCCGAAACGAACACCTCCAGCAGGCCGGGGTCTCGAAACACGCCCACGAAAGTTCGCACATCGGAGGCGATCTCGAGCTCGCGGACGAGGTTTCGGTGCAGGCGGCTGGCGCGACCTCCGCAGAGCACCTCCGAGAGCAGTGACATTGCGGGGTGGTCAAAGTCTCCCATGGCGGGACTTCGGTAGCCGATTGCGAGCTTGTCGGTAGCGGTGGGTTTGTACACCTCCTTGCGGCGCTCCTCGGTTTGGGGCGGCTCCGGGCGCACGTCTTCCACCGGCATCACCGAAGGGGTCATGTGGCCATAAGCACGGCTCACCCGTTTGAGCAGGTCCGCCTCCGAGTAATCCCCCACCACGACCAAGGTGGAGTTATTCGGCGCGTAAAAGGTCTTGTAAAACTTTTCGCAGTCGTCGGTGGTAAATCCCAAGATGTCCGACATCCAGCCAATGGTGGGCCAACGGTAGGCATGGGTGGTAAAGGCGGTAGACCAGAGCAGCTCGTTTACCGCCCCTTCCACGTCGTCTTCAACTCGATATCGCCGCTCGTTGGCTACCACCTCTTTTTCGCTCTGCAACTGCGGCTCGCGCAGGACCAGCTTTGCCATACGGTCTGCTTCGAGCTGGATGAGAAGACCCAGCCGGTCTTTGGGAATGGCGACGTTGTAGTGAGTCCAGTCGAGCCAGGTGGAGGCGTTGCTCTCAGCGCCTGCTTCCTCCAGCGCGCGGTCGAACTCGCCCGCAGGCCGGCCCTCCATCTCGTTGAACATGAGATGCTCGAAGAGGTGCGCCAGGCCGGTCTTGCCCTCTTCTTCATGCCGTGAGCCAACGTGAAACCAGGTGTGGTACGCGACTACCGGAGCCGAGTGATCTTCCAAGGTGAGCACTTCGAGGCCGTTCTCGAGCCGGAAGCGCTGGATGTCGAGAGCGCTTCCCATCGGGATGGTCTCGACATGCTCGATGCGACCATTGGGCGTCGCGTCTGCGTTGACCTTGGCGAGCCGTTCGGCGCGGGGATTGCGGGGGACACGTTTGGTCATAAAAGGGTCAGCCCCTCATGGCGGGATTCCGGCGGGGGCGGGCGGCGACGTAAATTGAGCCCCCACGCATAGCGGTTTGTCACGCGAGCGCAAGCCATAGCGGGTCGAGACGCCCGGCGTCCTTGTCTAGTCGATCTTCAGAATGGCCAAAAATGCCTCTTGCGGCACGTCCACGTTGCCCACGCTCTTCATGCGCTTTTTCCCCTCTTTTTGTTTTTCGAGCAGCTTTCGCTTGCGCGTAATGTCGCCGCCGTAACACTTTGCGGTCACGTCCTTGCGCAGGGGTCGAACCGTTTCCCGCGCGATCACTTTCGACCCAATCGCTGCCTGGATCGCCACTTCGAATTGTTGACGGGGCACCAGCTCCTTGAGCTTGCCCGCCAGTGCGCGGCCCCGCGCGTACGCCGAATCGCGGTGCACGATGGCGCTCAGGGCGTCCATCGGAGCGCCGTTGAGCAACAGATCCAGCTTGACCAAGTCGGCGGTTTCGTAACCGGCGAGCTCATAATCCATGCTGGCGTAGCCGCGGGATTGGCCCTTTAGCCGGTCATGGAAATCGAGGATTACCTCGGCCAGCGGTAACCGGTAAGTGACCACGACGTGCTCGCGGGTGGCATAGTGGATACCGAGCTGTGTGCCGCGCCGTTGCTCGCACAAGGTGACGATCGCGCCCACGAATTCCGCCGGGGTGTGTACGGTAAGTTTCATGATCGGCTCTTCGATGTGCTCCAGCTCGCCGAGCGGGGGCATTGCCGAAGGATTGTCGACCGAGATGACCTCGCCCTTTCGGGTATGGGCGCGGTACACGACGCTGGGGGCGGTGGTGATGAGCTCGAGCCCGTATTCGCGCTCCAGCCGCTCCTGAATGATCTCCATGTGCAAGAGCCCCAGAAATCCGCAGCGGAAGCCAAATCCGAGGGCATCCGAAGTATCCGGCTCGAATCGGAACGAGGCGTCGTTCAGGTGAAGTTTGCTCAGCGCTTCCCTGAGGTCCTCGTATTGCGCCGAGTCGATGGGGAAGAGCCCAGCGAACACCATCGGCTTGATTTCCAAAAAGCCGGAGAGCGGCGTGAGAGCCGAGCGGGCCGCCAACGTCACGGTATCGCCGATCTTGGTGTCCTCCACGCTTTTGATCTGGGCGGCGACGAAACCGATTTCACCGGGGCCGAGCTCGTCCAAGCTGTGAGGATGGGGTGCAAAGCAGCCGATCTCGGTGACCTCGTAGCTTCGCCCGGTTGCCATGAAAAGGATTCTGTCCCCTTTCCTCAGCAGTCCCTCCATCACGCGAACCATCACCACGGCTCCCCGATAGCTGTCGTACCAGCTGTCGAAGACCAGCGCGCGCAGAGGCGCCCGCTCATCGCCGAGCGGTGCCGGGATGCGCTCGACCACCGCCTCCAAGATGTCGACCACTCCCTGCCCCGTCTTGGCGCTAGCCAGGATGGCCCCGCTCGCATCCAGCCCGATGACGTCTTCGATCATCGCCGCTGCGCGGTTCACGTCCGCCGAAGGCAGGTCTACTTTGTTCAGAACCGGGACGATTTCCAGGTTGTTTTCCGAGGCCAAGTAGGCATTGGCCACCGTTTGCGCCTGCACCCCCTGGGTCGCGTCGACCACCAGTAGAGCCCCTTCGCAGGCTCGAAGGCTGCTCGAAACCTCGTAGCTGAAGTCCACGTGACCGGGGGTATCGATAAGCTGAAACTGATAAATTTGTCCGTCCTTCGCCTGGTAACGCAAGCGCACCGACTGCGCTTTGATGGTGATTCCACGCTCTCGCTCGAGCTCCATCTTGTCCAGAAACTGATCGACCCGCTCCCGTTCGCTCAGAGCCCCGGTAAGCTCTAAAATCCGGTCAGCCAGGGTGCTCTTGCCGTGATCCACATGCGCAATGATCGAGAAATTGCGGATACTTTGAGGGGAGATCGGCATCTATTTTCAGGCCGGTCAGCGGGACCAGCAAGCTCCCAAAGGACCATGCGGCGGCACCTCCGGGAAGGCCACGCGAGCCGACTTGCCAGGGCTGAACATAGCGTGCAGTGACCGCACCATACTGGGTAGTGCGTGACGCTACTTCTTCGCTCCGCTCTTTTGCGCTGGCCCGGCCGCCAGGCTCAGTTGGCCCGGCAACTCGTGCTCGTAGTGCTTGAGTACGAGATCGATCCCTTCACGGATGTAGACGGCGACTGGCACCTTGGTGCGGTTGTGCAGTAAGTGCAAGCGATCGTTCTGCTCCGAGGTGATGTAGACCGTTGTGGAAATCTTCTTTCTAGACATCGCCGCGGTGCCGGGACCCTTGCCAGCCGTTACAATAGATTCCCATACGTATGGCGTCAATCAAGAATACCGACCCAGAGCCAGAAATTCTCCTTTTAATTCAATGGGTTAGCTCTGTGCGGGCGCGGAGAAAATACAGCTTCGTGCACCTCGATTCTCACCTCCGGGAGGGCCTGGCTTCCATTTCCGATGCGCGCGCGCCCCGCGTCGCCCCAAAAGGCCGGCTTCGCCCCAGGGCCCTCCTGCCCGTGCTGGCCGTCCTAGGTACATTATTTCAATTTGGCTGTAATGAAAGGCGAGCGAGGAGCCCCGCGGACGAGGTTGGCCGCCGGGATACGGCGATGGTCCATGAACCCTGCGACATCGCATCCACGCGGGCAGAGCGGCTCGACGCCAACGGCGACGGCAGATCCGAAATCATCATCGTCCGAAAAGGCCCCGCGGAGTTGTGCCGCGCCATCGACCTCGACTTCGACGGCGCCTTCGACATTTGGATCTATCGTGACCAGCGGGGACAGGTGCGGCGGCGGGAGCTGGA
>DASXTY010000846.1:0-5068 GCA_036505155.1 Polyangiaceae bacterium
CGGACGCATGTGGCAGTCCGGTGAGTGGTAAAGGGTTGACAATTTCTCGCACCGCGCTGATAGGCACGGCGTATTCCACTTCGCCAACTCTGAACGCCACCAGGCTGCGCTGAGCGTCCGGGCGTTGCTTCGCATTCGCCAATAGTTCACCTGTCCACTATGGCGCCCAAATCCAGAAAGATGACGGAACCCGCCGACATCCGGCCGATGCCCAAAAAACAGTCGGATATGTCTCCACCGAGTACGCTACCGGCCATTTCGATCTCGGCTTCCGTCGCCCGCAACACTTGGCGAACTTCGTCCACCACTAAACCCATGATCTCACCCGACTCCGCTTCCGTTAGCAGAATCCGCGCGCGCCGGGAGAGCGGCTGAGCCTCGAGATTCAAACGGACCCGCAAGTCCAAAATGCTCACCAGCTGACCGCGTACACTGCACACCCCAAGCACTTCTGCCGCCGCCCGCGGTACCGGAGTGATGGGTGGAGGGCTCACGATTTCGCGAATCCTGGTGAGGTCGACCGCATAGAGCTCACCCGCCAGCGTGAAAGCCAGAAACTCGCGCAGCGCCTCCGGTGGCCCGCCGCGTCGCGCGAGCCGGTCTCGAGTTTTAGCCAACTCAGGCATGCACCTTGCGCCTGCGTTCTGCCACCGGCTCGGTGAGCACTTCTTCGATCAAGGCACCTGCATCCAGTACCAGACCCACTCGCTGATCGCCGAGCTCCGTAGCTCCGGCAAAACCCCGTACCTGCCGTAGACTCTTGCCTAAAGGCTTAACCACGATGTCTTGCTGACCATAGAGATGGTCCACTAAGAGTCCGAGCCTGCGCGCACCCAGCATGGTGACGACCACAAACCGCCGCCGCGGGGCGTCTGCGCCTTCGGCGATTCCCAGCAGTCGCCCCAACCGACACAGGGCCAGCGTGGCTCCGCGGAGGCGCATCGCTTCTCGTTCGTCGATTACGCGCACCCCGGCGCCATCGAACGCGATGGCTTCCGAAACGCTGCTCAATGGAATTGCAAACGTCTGATCGCCCACCCGCACCAAGAGCGCGCTCACGATGGCCAGCGTGATGGGCAACGTGATGGTGAGCTTGGTTCCGATGCCGCGTTCGCTCTGCACATCGATGGCGCCGCCCAGATTGCCGATGTTGGTCTTGACCACGTCCATGCCCACTCCACGCCCGCTGACATCGCCGGCTTGCGTGCGGGTGCTGACACCCGGGAGGAAGATCAGCGCCAGCGCTTCGCCCCGCGAGAGCTCTCCGGCGGAGGGGCGATCCACCAAACCGAGCGCTGTGGCGCGCTCTATCAAAGCGGCTTCGTCGATGCCTCGTCCGTCGTCTTCGATTTCTATGACCACGTGGTTGCCTTTGGGGTAGGCGTTGAGCGCAATCGTCCCGGCGACCGGTTTTCCGACGCTTTGTCGATCCTCCCTCAACTCGATGCCATGGTCGATCGCGTTGCGAATGATGTGCATCAACGGATCGCTGAGCTCTTCCACGATGAGCTTGTCGATTTCCGTCTCCGCCCCGGTGATGACCAGCCGAATTTCCTTGTTCACCTCGCGCCCGATCTGCCGGACCACCCTGCCCAATCGGTCGAACACTTGTCCCAGAGGCACCATGCGCACTTCCAAGATGCCGTTTTGCATTTCGCTCAAGCGGCGGTCGAAGCTGCGGTGCAACCTCTGTAGCTCCGTGCCCAGGGCTCGATCCCCTTCCCGGCGCAGCCGTTCCGCAACCCGCGCTAGGCTGCCGCGCACGATTGCCAGCTCACCCACGATGTTCATTAGGTGGTCTAGTTTTCTGATGTCGACCCGGACCGTCTGGGTGAGCGAGCGCAACGATCGGTCGCGCTCCAAAGCCGCCTCGTCATCCGAAGCCAGCGCGAGCTGTTCGCGGGTGGGGATTCGGGCTGCCGGCTGAATCTGGGCGGCGGGCTTCTGGGTCTGACTCTTGCGTGGAATCTCTTCCACCACCACATTGTCCGCTCCGAGCGATCCGATCAACGTGGCCAGGTCGTCCCGCGATGCCATGAGCAAGTCGAGCTTGATGGTCTCGACACTGGTGGCCTCGCCGGTCGGCAAGTAGGTAATGATTTCGCCGTGTCGCTTCGCGCGCTCCTTCATCTGCTCGAGCGCTCGGTCGAGCGTCGCCAGATCGAACTCGACCCGCAATCGATACAGCCGGAGCCCCTGCGCGATGTTCGTCCTGAGTCTGTGCTCTTCGTATTCAGTGAGCACCTGAAGCAGGCCCGGGTCCAGGTCGTAGTCGCTGGCCGCCGCTGAGCTTTGCGAGTCTTCGCCGCCGAGCGCATCCAATTGCACCATCAGCTCTTCCAAAGCCGGCAGCGGCGCATCGCGACCCTCCTTTTCGGCCAGAAGAATGACGCCATATACCTCGACTGCGCCGAACAACACGTCCAATACTTCGTGGCCGGGCTCCATTCGACCCAGTCTGAGCTGGTCGAGCACGTCCTCCACCCGATGCGACAGCGCCCCCATTTTGGTAGCGCCGAACAAGCCCGCCAGCCCCTTGAGCGTGTGCACCGCGCGAAAAGCCTGGTTGATTAGTTCTGGATCGTTGCCCCCGCTTCGAATCGAAGCGTCCCATGCCAGCAGATCTTTGGACAGCCCCTCGATGATTTCCTGCGCCTCCGAGAAAAACTCCTCCTTGATCTTGTCTACGGGATCAACCATGCGGCCCCGCCAGCCGGTGGCCGCGTGTCAGTTGGCGCAGGGCCTCGCGGCGCAGCGACTCGGGACTGAACGGCTTGGTGAGATACCCGTCCGCTCCGAGTTGCAGACCTCGCTCCCGGTCTCGCTCGGCCGACTGCGTAGAAATCAAGAGCACCGGAGTCGATTGGTGCTGGTGGCTGTTGCGCATGAACCGAAGCAGCTCGAGACCGTTGATGTCCGGCATGTTGATATCGGTGATGACCAAGTCGTAGGGGCCGCGTGGCAGCAACCGGAGCGCGTCGAACCCACTGGCCGCTTCCACCACTTCCACATGCGCCAGCTCCGCTTCATCCGACTCGAGCGCGCCGCGCACGAACGCGCGCATGCTGCCGGAGTCTTCAACCACCAGGATGCGCGTCATACGGCTCACCGCGTTGACCAAATAGAAGGGTCACCTTTTACCATGGTAGCAGCTTGTCCCACCGGCGGGATCGAGCGATTTCGCGGGGCACGCCGGCCGGCGCCTCTGGTCGTGGCCGAGCCCGCCTCAGAGCGATTTTCAATTTCTCTTGTCTCAAGCGGTTAAAAACCGCTCTAAGCTCCTTGCTCGATGACCGCAAGCGGCATCGGCCGGGACGGGGCGTCACCTCGAGTCTGTATCATTGGTGCGGGGCCGAGCGGAATCACCGCGGCCAAGGCATTACTGGACGCGGGGGTACCCTTCGATTGCTTCGAGAAGAGCGACCGAGTGGGCGGCAATTGGGTGTTCAGGAACCGGAACCGAATGAACTCGGTGTACCGCTCCTTGTGCATCAATAGCTCCCGCATCCGATCGCAATATTCGGACTTTCCGATGCCCAAAGATTACCCGGACTACCCAAGCCACCAGCTCCTCTCCCGCTATTTCGACGCTTACGTGGATCACTTCGGTCTGCGCGAGAGGATTCAGTTCGAATCCGAGGTGTGCCGCGTGGAGCCCCACACCAACGGCGCTTGGTCGGTTGTCCTCGCCGGCGGGAGTGAACACCGTTACGCCGCGGTCGGCGTTGCTAACGGACACCACTGGGATCCGCGCTGGCCGGAGCCACCTTTCGAAGGCGAATTCCGCGGCGCGCAAATGCACTCGCACGACTATATCGACCCCGGCGAGCCTCACCCGCTCTTCGGCAAGCGCGTCTTAGTCGTGGGTATGGGCAACAGCGCAATGGACATCGCTTGTGAGCTCAGCGCTCCAGGGGTTGCGCAGCGGGTGTATCTTGCAGCGCGGCGCGGGGCGTACATCCTGCCAAAGTACCTCTTGGGCCGTCCGCTCGACGAAAGCGCAGGTTGGATCGGGATGTTCCCGAGACCCATGCGCTCGGTGATCGCTCGGGGCGTTTACCGGCTGGTGGTGGGGCGACCACAGGACTACGGATTGCCGGTTCCCGATCACCCGTTGGGAGGCGCGCACCCGACTATCTCGAGCGACATCTTCGAACGGCTGAACGCCGGTCGCATCATTGTCAAACCCAATATCCTAAAACTCCGTTCAGACGTGGTGGAGTTTAGAGATGGTAGCTTCGAGCGGGTGGAAGCCATCATCTTTTGCACCGGCTACAAGGTGACGTTCCCGTTTTTTGACCAGGCTTTGGTGAGCGCGCCGGATAACGACCTTCCTTTGTTTCGACGGGTGTTTTCGCCAGACCACCCAGGCTTATTTTTCTTTGGCTTGTGTCAGCCAGTGGGAGCGGTGATGCCCATCGCAGAGGCCCAGGGGAAGTGGGTCGCGCAGTACGTCACCGGCAAATATGCGCTCCCGAGTCGGGATGCGATGCGCCAGGACATCGAAACGGAGCGAAAGAGAATGTCTGCCCGCTACGTCCCCTCGAAGCGGCACACCATGCAAATCGACGTGGATCAGTACCTACCTGGCTTGCGCTGGGAGCTCGCCGCCGGGCGCCGCCGTGCCCAGAGGGTAACCGGTCGCCGTTCGCTGTCTGACCGGGGCTAGACCGCGATCCCTGCTGAAATCTTTGCCCAAGCCGAAACCTTCCTTAGGGTCGGGATAGGGGGCGACTAACTTGGCACGGCGTATGCATAATCAGGAGGCATACAACGTCAGACGCGCTTTCGGTCAGAAAGAATTCAAGAGAAATGAAGAGTTTTGAAGTTTTGGTCGTAATGGAACACAGCAGCGACTGGCCGGATTGGCTGGGAGAGCTGAGGTCGGGTGTTTCCAGTCGATACATCGTGGTCCAGGACGAGGCGGAGCGCTTGAGTGCCTTTTTGGCGCGGGCGAAGACCCATACGGAAAGCTTGGTTGCGCAGGGCGCTTCGCTGGAGCTGTGCGTTATCGCGTGTAACGAGAGGTCCGATCCTGCGGCAATCCAGGCGCGCCGGAGTCTCGCGC
>DASXTY010000847.1:0-3298 GCA_036505155.1 Polyangiaceae bacterium
GGCGAGGAAGAGGTCATCCTTGCTCGGGAAGTAGTAATAGATCATTCCAATGCTGGTGCCGGCGACTTCGGCGATTCGACGGAGCGAGGAGGCATCCACACCCGAGCGGATGAAGCGCTGGCGCGCCGCGCGCACGATACGAGGTCGAATGTCGGTGCGCGGTCGCGGCATCAATCGAGCTTTTTGCTGAAGCGCAGCGATGCCAGCAGTATCAACGCGCCCAGGATGATCGCCAGCGACACGAACTCCGATGCGATATCCGCAAAGGTGGCGCCTTTGAGCACGATGCCGCGCACAATGCGCAGGAAATGGGTTAACGGCAGTCCTTGGGAAAGCCACTGCGCGGGCCGTGGCATGGCCTCGAACGGAAACATGAAGCCGCTCAGCAGCACGTTCGGCAAGAAAAAGAAAAACGACATTTGCATCGCCTGTTGCTGAGTTTTGGCGAGCGTCGAGAAAAACAACCCCAGCGCCAAATTCGCCGAGATGAACACGAAGGCCAGGAGGTAAAGCAGCGGCATCGAACCCACCAGTGGAACCCGAAATATCCAGCTCCCCGCCACCAAGATCACCGTCATCTGCACGTATCCCATGGCGACGTACGGCAGGATCTTGCCTACGATGAGCTCCACCGGCCGAATCGGCGAGACGATGAGCTGCTCGAGCGTGCCGCGCTCCCGTTCGCGCACCACCGCCATGGAGGTCAACATCACCGTAGTCATGGTCAAGATGACGCCCACCAGCCCGGGCACCACGTAGACTGCGGTGCGAAGGTCGGGGTTATACCAAGTGGTGGGCTCGAGCCCGAGCGGCGCAATGACCGGAGAGGACGGCGAGGGGCGTGCGCCGGTGGGACTGGAAGCGGCGACCGAGAGCTCTGCGCCGAGCTCCGCCACCAGGGAAGCCGCGGTGTTGGTGGCGCTGGCAACGGTTTGCGGATCGGATCCGTCGACCACCAGCTGGATCGTGGTAGGGCGACGGCGCGCCATGTGGGATGCAAGATCGGGGGGCACCACCAGCGCGGCGCGCGCACGTCCCGAACGCAGCGCGGCGCTCACCTCGTCGTATGTCTTCACGTAGCCGACGATGTCGTAAAAGCCTGTGGCTTCCATTCGGCGCGCCAAATCGCGCGACTCGGCGCTCCAGTCCTGGTCGTAAATCAGGGTCGGGATGTGCCGCACATCGGTGTTAATCGCGTAGCCGAACAGCATTAATTGCAAAATGGGTAGGACCACCATCATGGCCAGCGTCAGCCGGTCTCGACGAAGCTGCAGCAATTCTTTCCAGGCGATGACCAGCGGTCTCATGCGGCTGCCTCCTCCAGGCTCTTGCGTTCGTCTGCGCGCACCATGGACACGAACGCGTCTTCCACCGTGGCCCGTGTTGCGCGGGACGAGAGCACGCGGATTTCCGCTCTTTCCAGCAAGCTTCGGGAAAAATCCTCGGCCATGGTGGGCGCGTGCGTTGCGACGCGGAGCACGCGACCGTAATGCGACACCTCGTCCACCTCAGGCGCCGCTCGCAGCGCTCGAGCCGCCTCGGTAGGCCGATCGACCTCGAGCTCCGCCACGTGTAGGTCGCGACGCTCCACGATTTGTTCCGGGGTTCCGGTGTCCAAGATCTGGCCGCGGAAAATGAACGCCAGTCGATGGCAGCGCTCCGCCTCGTCCATGTAATGCGTGGTGACCAATACCGTCGTGCCTTGCGCCGAGATGTGGTGGATCTGCTCCCAGAAATCGCGCCGGCTCACCGGGTCGACGCCGGCGGTTGGTTCGTCGAGGAACAACAGGGGCGGCTCGTGAATGGTGGAGCTCGCCAGCGCCACGCGTTGTTTCCAGCCTCCCGAAAGCGTGCCGGCGAGTTGCTTCCGCCGATCCAGGAGCCCCGCACGGGTGAGAACCTCCTCCACCCGGGCCCGGCGCCGGCGGCTGGGCACCCCGTAAATACCGGCGTAAAAGGTCAGGTTTTCTTCAACGCTCAGGTCTTCGTAGAGGCTAAAGCGCTGCGTCATGTACCCGATGTCTTGCTTGATGCGCTCGGCGTCGCGAAAGATGTCATGACCGATCACGGTCCCGGTTCCGCCGCTCGGGCTGAGGATCCCGCACAACATGCGGATGGTGGTAGACTTTCCGGCTCCATTGGGGCCGAGCACGCCGAAGATCTCCCCGCGTGAGACCTGTAGCGACACGTCGCGCACCGCGATCAGGTTTCCGAACTTGCGCGCCAAGCCCTGGGTCACGATGACCAATTGCTCATCATTGCTCATCGATGGTTTCCTCCTTGCGCGCCAAGCCCGGGGAAGGTGATGAAGGCGGGCACACCGGCATGTAGGCGCTGTGCGCCGTCGTCGATCCGAACCCGAACTCGAATCACCAGATTGGGTCGCTCCTGTTCGCTGAACAGGAAGCGGGGTGTAAACTCGGTCCGCTGCGAAACGTATTCGACGTGCGCCGGGAGCTGCTGGCTCAACGAGTCGACGCGCACCAACGCCTTGGTGTTCTGTCGAATCCCGGCAATCTCGGCTTGGGGCACGAATACCTCGGCATACGGGTGATGGGTATCCGCTAGCGTCACCACCGGAAGCGCAGCGCCCACGATTTCTCCCTGATCGAAGTGGACATCCAGCACCTGACCCGAAAGCGCTGCGCGCAGCTCGTGGCGCCCGAGCCGAACCTCCTCCAGCGTCACACTAGAGCTCGACGCGCTGGCGCGAGCCTTCGCCCGCTCAACCTCTTCCTTCCGCGCTCCGCGACGCAGAGAGGAGAGCTTTTGCTCCAAGCTCAGCCGCTCGGCAGTGGCGCGCTCGAGTTGTGCTTCGACTTCGTCGAGCGCTGCCTGAGGTGTCACTCCGCGGGCATTGAGCTCGCGCTCGCGAACTACTTTTTTCTTTAGCAGCTCCTCACTCGCGCGCGCCGCTTGCACTTGTGCGCTCATCGACCGGATTTCCTCAGGCCGGCTCCCCGCTTCCAAGAGCTCCACTTCGGCGTGCGCGGCTTCCGCCTCACCGACGCGCGCCTGCCGCGCTGCACTCTCGAGCTCATTATCGAGCTTTGCCAGCAACGCGCCCTCCTGGACCTCTTGGCCCCGCCGCACGAAAACCTGCGCCAGCCGCCCTCCGACTTCAAAGCCCAACTTCCGCTCGTCGAACTCGACGATGCCCTGGTAGCCCTGGTCTTTCGGGTCGGCGCGCTTCCGGCATCCGGCGGCCAGAGCAAATCCCAAAAGGGCCAGCAACGCCGCCAGTTTGGCCAAGCGTGACCGCGCGCGCCCATTTATTATCATACGACCAGTAATAAAT
>DASXTY010000848.1:0-3100 GCA_036505155.1 Polyangiaceae bacterium
CTCGTCGGGGTCGGACGGGACGACACGGAGCAAGACGCCCAACTGCTAGCCGAGAAAATCGTGGGGTTGCGCATCTTCGCTGACCCAGCGGGCAAGATGAACCTCGCGGTGACCGACTGCGGCGGAAGCTTGCTCGCGGTCTCGCAGTTCACGCTCTATGGCGACGTCCGCAAGGGCAAGCGCCCGAGTTTCACCCAGGCCATGGAACCGGATCGCGCCAACCATCTTTTCGCGCTCTTCTGCGGCCAGTGCCGCGAACTCGGGGTCAGCGTCGAAACAGGTGTTTTCGGCGCTCACATGCAGGTTGAGCTCGTGAACGACGGCCCGGTCACGATTTTGATCGACACGAAAAAGATCATTTGAAGGTCCCGCACGGCTCGGCGCCGGACGCGGGCGCACACGACCAGGTTAATGCGTGCTTTTTTTACGACTCCTGGGCGTTTGCGACGCTCAGCAATCGGGCGGATGACTCAGGAGGACGTGCGAGCGTGCCTTTCCTTCGCGGCGGCGCGTGAGCGGCGCTTGTCCAGCCCGGCGGCGTGAAACTTCTACGCTGACCACAAGTCGGTAAGCCGAATCGACAGCGCGTCGAACGGCTCTGGAGCGCTATTTCGAGCGGAAAGAGTCCGACCCTCTTCCCCCTTTCGCGGGAGTTGGAGCCAGCGGTTTTAGCGATACTTCTGAGCGCGTCGAGGAACTGATGGCGCGTCGCCTGCGTCGAAAAGCGCGCCGATGATTGTCGACACCGGGGTGCCTTACGCACTGGTCGATCGTCAGAAAATACCAAACCCTGAAGCTCGGATACGTTGACGCCATCGTGGTCGCATTGGCTGAGCGGCTCGGTGAGGCCACCATCGCCACTTTGGACCGTCGACACTTTGGAGTGATTCGTCCCGAGCACGCGCCTGCCTTCCGCCTCATTCCGTAGCCCCTCGCGTTCCGCTTCACGATGAACTCACATCGGCAACAGGCCCGACACAAGAGGCCGCTGTCGAGATACTCTTCCAGCTCTTGGTAGGAACCCGGCACGTGACGAAACTTCGGGTCATGGCTAAGACCGTCGTGCGCATGCTCGCCCTGGCGATCGCCGGCTGCGTCGGACCGCCCGCGGGTCCGGGCGAATACGAACCTGCGCGTCCTCACCCGACGAAGCGCCTGAACCACTCGGCGGAGCCCGTCCATGAGGGTAAGCCCGATGCAGGCACTCCGATTGCGTTCCCGAACCTCACCGTGGAGCGCAAGTTCTTTCGCTTGGATGCTGGCGCCGGGAGCACCGCGCCTCCAGACGCGGGTGCCGCGTCCCATACTCCGCTTACGAACATCGCGAGGTTCGATCCGCTGGACAGCAGCGACGCCGACGCGCGCGCAGCGTTCACGGATGCGGGGAGCGTCGCCCAGGGGCGGATCAATAACGCAAGCCGGGTCGTCGGCAACATGCGCTCGGACTTTCGCGGGTGCTACGCAGAGGCGCTGACGCGCTTCGGAGGTTTCGCGTGTCAGGTCGCAATCACGATCAATGTGATATCGGACGGTTCCGTGAGGAGCGCGCGCGCTGCGGGAGTGAATGCACCCTCCGACCTCCTCGAGTGCCTGCTCACGGTGGTCGGCTCACGCCGTTTCGATCTACCGACAGGGGGCAGCGCCGTGGTCAAGGTCCCCGTACTTTTTCGCCCTCAGGGGCGCCACTAAACCGAGCATCGACGCCCGGGCTAAGCCGGCACCATGAGTACCCGACCTGACCTGATCTAAGATAGAGGAACAAGACCGATGATATCCAACACAAATGACGGAACCCGACGCAAACCGTACCTCCGCACTGACTTCAACATGGGTTGCCTGGCGTCGCTTCCCGAATGGTCCAGCGGCCCACGCGGCGACCTGCGGCGCATTTACTCAGCCATAAAAGAAGCCCAATACCAGGGCGTGCAGGGCGGCGACATCGCTCTATGTCGTGAGCTCGGTTTGGGGGTTACCGGGGGCGGGCGCGTGAACAAGGTGGGCGAAATCGAACCGCTCGCCAAGCAGTGGCAGGACGAAGGATTGGAGTGCGCCACCCTGCACGTGGGCTGGGGCATGGAGGACGACGACGAAGTATTACGCCTGGTGGAAGACGTGCTCCAGGCGAGCGAAAAGACCTCGCTTCCGCTCTATATCGAAACCCATCGCGCCACCATCACCCAGGATATCTGGCGCACGGTGCAGATGGTCCAAAAACTGCCGGATGTGCGTTTCAATGGTGATTTCTCCCACTGGTACACCGGGCTCGAGATGGTCTACGGCGACTTCGACGACAAGTTTCGATTCATCGAACCGGTTCTCGACCGCGTGCGCTTCTTCCACGGTCGCATTGGAAACCCCGGCAGCATGCAAGTTTCCGTGAACCTCGAGCAGCAGCAACCCTACGTGGATCATTTCCGAAAGCTGTGGACTAGGAGCTTCGTCGGATTTTTGAAGAGCGCCCGACCTGGTGATTACATCTGCTTCGCTCCCGAGCTGCTTCATCCCGAGATATACTACGCTCGGGTTTTCCCGGGTTCCGACGGTCGGCTTCGCGAAGAGAGCGACCGCTGGGAGCAAGCTCTGGTGCTGACGCGCATCGCCAAGGAATGCTTTGCGGCTGCCGAGCAAATTCAAATCCATTAACGATATCCCCGAGGGCGTGCGAGTGTAATCCCGCCGCAGGCGATGGTGCTCGCCCTGCTGGGACGAGGCAATGCTACGCGCGCTTGAAGCGGAGCCCAGCATGTAGCGCTCACTCACTAAGCCCATCGATCAAAGTGCGCGCCCTTGCGGAGCGCTCAGAACGGATCAGTCGCCACTACGACATGCAATGGTACCTGAGAGCACTCGGCGTCATACGCCGCCAGTAAGACCCTAATCCTCGTGGTGTCCGCAGGATCGACCCATGACCAAGGAAAGTCCGGAGGCGTCGAGGCTCCGTCTGGTTGCCTGCCGCCCTGACAAACCGCGACTCGGCACGCATTCTCCTTCCAGTTTCCGATAATGTAGTACTCGTCCCAGCTTTTCCACACACCCACTTGTTCTCGGTAAATACTAGCCAGACGTCGGTGGGGGAATAGTCGGCTACAGAAATGTCGTA
>DASXTY010000849.1:0-3498 GCA_036505155.1 Polyangiaceae bacterium
AATGGTTCACACCCTTTAATAGATGACGGTTGCACACCCGAATTCGACGTCCAGCCGCCCCCCAAAGCCGGATTTCACGGTCTGGCAGGCGCCCGGGCAAAGTTCGATGCGAGTCGGAGCTTGGGGATTGTCGTAACGCCAGCCCGAATCAGCCGTGCAGTCGGCACTCATGGGCAGAAGCGTGACCGCGCCCGACGCAGCAGTGAAGTTCACGTTGACCAGCCCCGGATCCAGCGTCTGACCTTGCGGAGGCGGCGGGATGTCGATATCGCAGGGTACGGCGGTCCCGCGAATGGTGTTGAGCACGTTGACGAAATCCTGCTGTGTTTGAGCCGGATCGATGACGTCGACGATGAACGCCGCCCCGGTCCCTCCGGACTGAGCCACCGTGTCGAGGCCGGCCACATTGCCGATTCCGATAACGTAGGTTGGAATCTGCGCCGCCACCTCCGCGGCTTTCGCGGCCACACTCGCCACGGTATTTCCGGTGCATCCTTTGGGATCGCCATCGGTAGCCAAAACGATTGCTACCAGCGCGCCTGGATTGGCAGCTTGAATCTGCTGTGCGTAGACAATGGTGCCCGACAAAGCTGGGTAGGTCGGTGTGTTCTTCGCGCCTCCTGGCAGCTGCATGGGAACCGCCGACGCTATGACGCTCGAGGGGAGCAACGTCATGGGGACTTTGGGCATCAGGTATGCGTTTGGCTCACAGGTCCCGAAACCGCCACTGTAAGTCGCGTCTAACTCGGGGAAAAACTTCAACGACGCGGAAATGCCAGCGGATGCCGGGTCGCTGAAGAAGCTTCTCAGGGCGGTAGAAACCGGAACCCACTTGGTCCCCATGCTGCCTGAAACATCGAGCAGCGTTGCGAGCATCACCGGCCGGAGCTGGCCCTCCACCGCCGTCGCCGTGCAGCCGGCTGAAGTTCCGCTGTCTGGCAGCTGAATGATGCCGCCACCGGTTGCGCCCTGGCCGCCGGCGGCAGTGCCGCCCGACGAACTGGCAGACCCGCCCACAGAACTGGAGGATCCGCCACTCGGGACAGGGGCTCCACCCACGCCGCCCGATCCGACTGCACCGCCAGATCCCGTGGCTCCGCCGGTACCGGCATTACGAGGGCTCGCTTCAGACGACGAGCAGCCGGGGGCGATAAGTGCCGCGCTCACCAAAAGGCCGAGGTGGGTCAAACTCCACATTGTTTCCTTCACCCAAAGCACCTTTTTCATAACCGCTCCTTCCTGGCACAAGCGTTTACAGTATACGCGATAGAAGCGGGAGTTGTTTCAGTCGGTTGCCAAAGGTTTGCACTTCCTTGCGATCCCGGGTGCGCTACCATTCCCTGATAATCGGCATGCGCAGGTCCAAATCCCGAGTCCGTTACACGGTTCCCGGCGTGGACTGCCTCGACGAGTCAATCCTTCGAACGCGCTTGGTCGCGGGGTGGGCGGTTGTCACAAAAAAGACCAAGCTCCGACCCTATCGTCTGAAACCCAGATCGTACCCATGCCACGAGATTCTCTATATCGACCAGGGCGAGCTCAAGACCTGGGTCGGGAGGAAGTGCTACATCGTCAAGCAGGGCGACCTCTTCGTTTATCCTGCAGGGCTTCGCTTCGGGACAGAGCTCCCTCGGAACACGAAAGCAGACATGGTGCTCATCAATTATCCCGGACTGGACGCGGCTACCCGTCGAGCGTCAGGTCTGCACGGCGGGTTCGGAATCCATGATGGAGGTCTGCTGGCTGATACGCTGAAGCTGGCGGCGCCGGACGAAACCGGAGCCGTGGTGTTACCCGCGGAGCGACTGCTCCCGTTGCTCAATGCGCTGGCTGAGTATGGTAAGCAAGCGCCGCGGAGTGCGGCTCGACACACCCGCGCTCAGCGTCAGAGCATCGTGAATCGAGCCCGAGCCTTCCTCGATTCGCACATTGAGCAACGGGTGACGCTAGCGGCATTGGCGCGCGCCAGTGGCGCGTCGCCGTTTCATCTCTCTCGTATCTTCCACCAGCTTACCCGCCAGAGCATCAAGGACTACGTTGCCGAGCGCCGGACGTTTCGGGCGAAGCAGCTTCTGTCGAACGGGCAGCTCAACGTGGGCCAGGTCGCCCGAGAATTGGGTTTCTCCACGGTCAGCTACTTCAGTCGATTTTTCAAACTGCACGCGGGCGTTACACCCACCGAATACGCTCGAAGACTCACCGGCTGAGCGTGGCTCAGCTTGCGTTTGCAACCGCTGGATTCAAACTGAAAATGAAGGGGAAGGACTTGCCATCGCGGCGCCGCGTGCGCGCGTCCATGTAACACACGCTGAATGCGCGTCGAGGCTGCCCGGTCGGGTTGATGCCGCTCCTGTGGATCAGGAAGTTATGCAGCAGAAACACTTCGCCGGGGTCCGCCTCGAGCTCTACCACTTTTGCTGCGTGGCAGTGCTCCCGCACGTGTTCGGCACTCAGGGTGTGACCGAACTTCGAGAGCAGGCCGAGCCGGTGGCTTCCGTCGATCACTTCAACGCAGCCGTTCGACGCGCGTGACGGGTCGAGAGCCAGCCACACCGTGAGCAGCGGGTCTCGATCCAGGCCCCAGCCCTCGCCTCCGTCTTGATGCCACGGGAGGGTCGTTCCTTTGGCTGCCGGTTTGTTCATGAACATCGCACGATAGACGGAGATGTCCGCCATCGCTCCATAAATGCGCGCGCAACATTCGCGCATCAGCGGGTGACGCATATATTCGAAAAAAATCGGGTCCTTCTCCAATCCTTCGATCTTGCGATACATGACGGTTGGCCCCTTGAAGCCCTTGGTCTGCTCGGGTAGTTCGTCGTACGCGCCGCCGCCGTCGAGCTGCATCATCATGTCGTCGTAGGCGATGCGACCGAGCATGATGTCATCCATGCGCCGCTGCAGCGCGGAAAGCGCGGTTTCGTCGAGCCAGCGACCTACGGATAAGAATCCGTGTTGGTCGAAGGAGCTCCAGTCCTGCTGGTCGAGCCACGAGCCTTCGGACCGCGGCAATCTTGGGGGCATTTTCACCGCCATGAGACTGGCAGAGGGCGCGCCCAGTTGCGTCTGCGGAGCAGTTTGCCGAGCGTTCGTTTTTCGGACATAGTGGCTCCCTTGGGACCTAGTGGCTCCATGGAAATCATCGGTTGGGGACGCAAATACCAGCCGCATCGCTATCGAAACGAACTTCGCGACTACGGCGAGTTACACGTCATCGTGCTCACGCAAGGTTCATTGCGGGTGGAAAGCGCCGAGATCTCGCGCGACATCGGGCCCCGGTCCGTGCTGGTTTTGCCTCCGCGTGCGACGTTCACGCTATCCACGCCGCGCCAAGCTTACCAAGGGCACTTCGTCCTGGCGCCCCCCCAGCAATCGGGGCTTCCGCCCCGAGTTCATCTTTTCCGAGCCGACGCACCGCTGCTCAGGACAATTATCGACATCGAAACGGAGCTATCCCAGACGAGCCAGCACCAGGTCGTTCGCGCTCTGTATCTCGTG
>DASXTY010000850.1:0-2110 GCA_036505155.1 Polyangiaceae bacterium
GGGCCGAACCAGCTATACCGCGGAAGACATGATCGAGGATTTCTTTTCGGGGCATCCGATAATTTGCCGCATTACGACGCTGGTGGCGCGGAAGGTGCGTGCCGCCGGTTCTGCTCCTGCTCCCGCCGCCGCTGTTCTCCCGCCGCACCCCTGATGGACGTGAGCTCGGGCGCCGCTCCGGTCACCTCGCACGTTGCTTGACGAGGGAATCAGTCCTGCCGAAGCCCAGTCAGAACGTGGCGGCGGTCAGTTTTGGCGGGATGCTGGATAATCGCCGTGCGGAGCGTCGCGACGCAGTGCTTTGATATCAATGGCGCTAGATCCTCTGGCTTTAGGTGCTCCGAAATGCGCCCCCGGATAAGGTCGCCGTCGTCGGCTCGATGTTCGAAGACACGAGACTCGGCCAAGACCCCACGAAACTCCCCCGGTACCTCGCTCTCGCTGTCTTCAACGGTAACGTGATTCGCTCGTTCGGACGCCAATCTAACCGCATCTCTGCTCATCGGGACGATACGATCTCCTGCTACAAGACGAACCGCAGCCCCGCCTTCGGCGACAGTTTTTAAAAAGTCACGTAGCCCACTGGCAACCAGCTTATCGTGTTCAGCGAGGGTATCCGCCAGCAGGCTCTCATTGCCCGCTGAAGCGGAAACAATTGCCAGAGCCTTGCCGACCGCCGCCGCGAGCGAAGAACCTTCGAGCAAGCCACCTTGTATCTCTCGCAGCTCAAACCCAAAAGACCCGGGCACGACTGCTGTCAGGTGGAGTATGGGCTCCGGAGCGGGCGGCAATTTCGCTTCCCTGGGTGGCCTGGTGGACTTGGGCAGTAATCGGCGCACAAACCTATCAAAGGTATGCAGTGCTTCGGCAGCAAAGCGGGCATCGATCGCAGTTGATCCAACTACGGGCTCTCCCGAGAACAGGAGAGCCACCTTTGCGTCCTGACGCTGGCCAGCCTTGCGAAGCTCTTCGCGAACTTCGTTAAGCCTCGATTCCAGACCGATGCGTTCAAGCACATCGTCCGGCGGCAACTCGCGGATCATTTCACTGAGAGCCGCAACCTCCGTGTCTAGCCATTCGTGCTCTAGTCCATTGGTCATCGGGCCGTTCCGTTCAGCAGTGCAAGGGCGCCCGCATCTTGATCAGGTTCAGCACCAAGCTCAAGCTCAACGAACCCTTTAAATCTGTGGTCTACGCGCCTGTGCGAAAAGAGCCCGTGCCAGTAGGTGGAGGCCTGGATCAAGAGTCGCGGCGGTTTCTCCAGTGGAACGAAGTAAACATCGCACGAAAAAGCGTGCTTTTGCGAGTTCCGGTCGGAAAACCTCCGGTCGCTGTTCCACCAGGGCCGCCAAATCGCCATCAGCGGGGCTCCCGAGAACCGTTTCAAACCACATGACCACGTCGATATCCTTCGGTTGCCGATGTCCGAGCTCTTCAACGAAGCTGCCATCAATCCACTGGAACCCACGAAAACCGAGGGTACGGAGCTCGCTGCGCCACGCGAAAAGGCCTCTGAGCTGCCCAACGCGAGCCTGTGAAACCCCAAAACGGCTGACGAACTCCTCGGCGGTGGTGGCGAACGGGGACCGTGCGCTTAACTGGCTCGGTTCTCCTCCCCAGACACCCGGGAGGACGCCGCTTGGATCATGCGGAGGAATCGGCATCCCGTCCTGTTTTTCAGGGTACGCGGATCCGCGAGTCTTTTCCAATGAACGCGACTGCGTGGGCTCCCCGATGGAACTTTCGCGAAGCGCGACACCCCGCCGCGGGTCGCTACCGACTCCCGTGTCACCGCCGCACCAGCCCGAACACCCGCGCCCCGAGGCCATCGATGGCTTGGAGCGCGGCCGCAGGGTCTGCTTCCGCGACGAAGCCCCAAGCGATAGCGATGCCGATTCCTGTCTGAGCTCCGTACAGCGCCGTTCCACCGCCCTGACGGTCCTGGCGGCGTGAATTGTCCCCCGAATGGGGCTACGCTAGGCGCGTCATGTCGAGCACCAGCGCAGCAGTTGCTACCGAAGCGTCCGTTCCAGTCAGTTCACCGGTGATTCAGCTGCATCCCGAGGATAACGTCGCAGTCGCCCGAACCGATGTCACCGCCGGAAGCGCG
>DASXTY010000851.1:0-3440 GCA_036505155.1 Polyangiaceae bacterium
AACTCGGCCAGAAGCGTCATGAACTGGCCCTGCTCCGGCGAGATTTGCATGCCTGCCATCGGGAGCTGAGCCGTTTCGGTCCGAAGTCGCCCCAATACTTCGGGCTCTCGCAGTGTTTTTTCCACAAGGTACTGGTAGAGCTGGTCGGTGATGGAGAGCGTGCGGTTGGACACGGGTGACCTCCGAGGAAAGTCCTTCCTACTGCCCCCCGCGAGCTGGATCCAGCTGAAACCGGCTCTGGAGCTCGATTTTTTGGGATCCGTATGCTAGGTTGCCGTGGCTTGACTGCTCGCTTGAACAATCGCTCGCTCGCTCGCCGGGCGCGCGCTAAGGCGCTCGGGGCGGTGCTTTGCAGCGCGGCCATTTGGTTTGCCTGTGCGGAGCAGCAAGAAACGGAAGTACTGAGCGGGCCACAAGGCGGCGGCCCAGAATTCGGCGGCTTCACGGGCAAGGGCGGCAGCGGCGGCGTTGGCGTTGGCGGTGGCTCTAATAATGGCGGCACATCCGGCGGGGGTGGCGCCACCATGGGTGGCGCCGGAACCACGGGAGCCGGCGGCGCGACCGGCAAAGGTGGAAGCGGCGCCGGGACGGGCGGCACCGTCAGTAAAGGCGGAACCGGGGGAACCCCGTCGACCGGCGGCACCGGCGGCACTGCCAAGGGGGGCACGGGCGGCACGGGAGGCACCGGTGGCACGGCCAAGGGCGGCACGGGCGGCACCGGTGGTACGGGAGGCAGCGCAAAAGGTGGCACGGGTGGCACGACGACCGGAGGCACCGGTGGCACGGCGAAGGGTGGCAGCGGCGGCACCGGAGGAAGTACCGGTGGAACGGGCACCGGCGGAACCGGCACTGGCGGGACCGGATGCACGGGCGCCGACGAATTCAAAGACCCGACGCCCACCAGCTGCGAAACCAGCTGTTACCGGTGTGTGAGCAGCAGGCTAAACTTCGCTGACGCCGAAACCGACTGCGTGAGCTGGGGTGGTCACCTGGTGACCGTTAATTGCACCGACGAAAACGCGCTTTTGACGGCCAACTTCACCTGCGTCAACACCGATCCTTGGATCGGTTACACGGATCAACAAACGGAGGGTTTGTGGAAGTGGACCAGTGGCAGCACTTCGACGTTTACGGCCTGGAATGGCGGTACGCCGAACCCGAGCACCCTTCTGAACTGCGCCGTGATGCACACTGCGAACGGTGCCGGTCAGGGGAAGTGGGGCGCCAACGACTGCACGGAAACCCACGCATATTTCTGCGAGAAGTGAGCTCACGGCGGGTCGGGGGTATCTCCGATAGCAGAAGTTACGGATGCCGCGGCGGGAGGCGGGCCCGGTTTGATGGTGTTGAGCACGCCGGCGGCGATATTGCCTCGCCCCTCTTCGAGATATTCGGTGAGCTCCTCGAGAGCGCGGGCCGTCTGGGGATGATGGGCGCGCTCCAGGCACTGGTAGCGCCCGGTTAGAAAGGTTTGTTCCCACCAAGGCTCCGAGAGTTGTCTCCCCAGAGCCCGCACGCACACCTCGGGATCTCCAAGTGAGAAGGCGAGCTCCTGCGCTGTCCGCACGCGCAGTTCGTCTTCCAGATCCGCGGCGAAGTGGCCGGAAAGCAACGCCTGGATGGCGCGCCGCTCGAGCGCCGGGTTACCTTTCGCGACATTTCGCATGAGTTCTAATGTTTGGAGTGCCGCGCTGCACAGTGGGAGCGCGTCTCGGCGGAGCTCGCCCACGCCGCGGAGCAACGCGTCGAAGGCCTCCGCCGGCCTATGATTGGCTGCGTGATAACGTCCCCGGATGAGCTCGGCTTCCACCCGGTGGCTCTGGGTAGCGAGTTTGTCCGCCAGCACCAGCGCTTGAGCGTCTCCGAGATGTGCGAAGCCCTCTCCCATCGCATACCACTCCAGCACGTCTCGTGCGGTCTGCGCCTGCTGCTGCAATGACCGAAAACTCGGCGCTTTTGAGCCACTGCAAGCTGCCGCCACTACGTCCACGCGCGCTTGTGCATCGCGGTCAAGCTCCGGCAAACGGGGCATTTCATCTCGGGAAACCATCCAGCTCCGCGCCCGTGCCTCGGCGACCCGCTTCCAATCCACCTCCCCGCGCACCGCCGGCCGCTGGGTGCCCGCCTGGACGGATAAGTCCAGGATGTCAGCGGTGGTGTCGCCGCCGTGGGAGCCGACGTGCCGTGCAAACGCGTATTCGAGCACCGTGTTATCGTCAGTGTTGAGCGGCATCTCGAACGTTTGCGCCAGAGCTCGTGTGAGCTTATCTCTCGCCAGAAAGCGACCCAAAACGCCCTCGGCGTCCTCCGCGAACCAGGTGCGGCGGAGCGCGGAACGAAAGGGCTCTTGGGCTGCGCGCTTTCGCAGACTCGCTATGTCGTACACGCGCGGCTCGCGAGAGCAAAGCAGAAGTAGGTCGCCTGACTGCGTTTGCCAGAGCTCGACTACCGGAAATACTGAAATGATGGTGCTCAAGGCAATGCGCAGCGTGAGCACATCCACTTCGTAGGTTTGCAACCACTGCGAAAAGAGCCCGCCCGCCTTCAGATGCTGGCTTACAGCCTGATAAAACTCGCGTGTGAAAAGGGAGGCGATTCCCGCCCGGTACGGGTTGCTCGGTTCGCTCGAAATCACGTCATATTGCCGGTTTGTGGTGAGCAGGAACTCCCGACCGTCTCCTACGAAAAGGTGCACGTTCGGTCGCTTCAAAACCCCCTGATTGGCGGCTGCGGCGCGCCGTGCGACTTCCAAAACCGCCGGCTCCAGCTCCGCCACGTCGACGCGCTCCACACCGGGTATTGCCGCCACCCAACCCGCCGACATGCCCGTGCCCAGGCCCAGCACGAACACCGACTTCGGGTTCTGGTGCAGGAGAGCCGGCAGCATCGTACTCATCCCCTGGGTACCGCGGTCGAGAAACACCGAGCCGTCGCTCTTGCCGTTGACCAGAAAGCTTACGCCGTGCGAGGTCTCAATCCCCACCGTGGACTCGACTCCATCCTTTTCCCAAACCACATGCAAAGCGGCGGTGCGACGCCAGTACTCGAGCTGGTTGCCATCCTTTCCAGCCAGATGTGTGCGGCCCGCACCGATTGGGCTGTGCCGCGTGGCAGCAGTGGGGCCGCGCGATAGGAGGCACAACACACCGAGCACGCAAGCGGCCAACGACGCGCGCATTTCCAAGAGGGCCCGAATCCCGCGTCTCCGACAGATCACCACGGTCAGCCAAAGCGCCATCAAGACGAAAACGCCGCTCATCAGCCGCCAACTGGTGAGAGCCCCGACCTTCGGGATCAAGATGAAACCACTCGCCAGAGCCCCCACGATGGATCCGGCGGTGTTGAAACCGTACGCGAAACCGACCTGTTGTGAGACCCCGCGCCGCCCCTCCCCAAGCAGAGCGAACATCACGGGAAACTGGTAGCCAGCAACGGTGGCC
>DASXTY010000852.1:0-8388 GCA_036505155.1 Polyangiaceae bacterium
GCGGACGACGGCCGCGCCAGGGATACCAACGCGGTCAATGCGCGAAAGGCCGCCGAGGCCGCCAATTGCGTCACGCCCATCGGATACGCCCTCGGTAACGTCACGGTGAAAGACGCTGGCGGCAACTGACTCGGCTACCGAGCTTGTAGGAGAGCTGCCGGAGTCGCAGGAAGCGGCAACGGTGCTCCAATTCGGAGTGCTCTTGACGATCGCATATGCCGGTCGTCCATTTTCCGGGTTTGCGCGCCAGGAGCACGCGCGCACCGTGGCGGGAGAGCTCGACCGAGCGATCGCTCGCATCGATCCGCTTGCGAGCCGCGTGCGCGGGGCCAGTCGTACCGACTCCGGCGTTCACGCGAGCGCGCAACGAGCGGCGTTCGATGCTTCGAGGCAACTCGATCTGCGCGGCTGGGCGCTTGCGCTCACCGCGAAGCTACCGCCGGAAATCTCGGTGGTTCGCGCCGCATCGGTTCCCGTCGGTTACGAACCCCGCAAGCACACTTTGAGCAAGACGTATCGTTACGATATTTTGCAGAGCGCGGTGCGGGATCCTTTCCTGGAGGGGCGTGCGTGGCGGGTGGATGAGAGGTTGAACCAGCAGTGGGTGAACCAAGAGCTGTCCGCGCTCATCGGCGAGCACGATTTTGCAGCTTTTCGTGCTGCGAGTGACGCCCGAACCAACACCATCAGGCGCATCTTCCGCGCCGAAGTCCGCACCGCGCCCCACCACCCGAGGGTTGCGGAAATACGGGTAGCGGGCAACGGATTTTTGTACCGCATGGTGCGCATCATCGTGGGCACCGCGGTGGACGTGGGCCGGGGACGGCTTGCCCCAGGTGCTGTTTCGCGCGCACTTGTCAGCGGGTTTCGCCGCGACCTGGGCATGACCGCCCCCGCGCAGGGGCTAATTCTGGAACAAGTCGATTTGGATGATGAAGAGGGTCACGATGCGTGGCCCCCAGACCTCGGCGTGGATTGACGCACGCCGCGCCGGCGCGATAGCGTCCAGCCTGGATGCCGAACGTCTACCTGATCGGGAGAACTTTACTGGGCGGGAGCGGATCGCGTTGTATGCGCGCTTTAGCTCAGGAGCCCCGGCTATGAGCTTCAGGGAGAAAATCGTGGAGCGGGGAAAGCAGGCCCTGCTCCGCCCGTCGCTTTTACGCTGGGTGTCCGACGATCGAGTGATGAAGGCGGCGCAGGGGGTGATGGACGCCCGCACCCGCGTCAAGGCTGCGTGGCGCGTGCTCTTGAACGGCCACGAGCTTCCGAACATCGACCCCGCCTTGGATGAATACCCCGAGGAGCGCAGCCGGACCAACGGCAAGCCCATTCCCGCGGTTGCCCGGGCCCCGCTGACTTCCGACAACGACGCTCCGGCTGCGGCGCAGGAAAGTGGGTCCACCGATATGAAGGAGTCGCTCAAGGAGCGCTCCACTCTCGCCAGCATCGGCGGACGCGACGTATTCGATAAATGCTTCAAATTTCAGGCCGCCGACAACGCGCGCAAGATGGGCATCTACCCATTTTTTCGTCCGCTGGATTTGAACGACGGGCCGGAGGCGATCATCGACGGCCGCCGCGTGGTGATGTTCGGGTCCAACAACTATCTCGGTCTCACCACCCATCCCAAGGTGCGCGAGGCCGCCAAGGCCGCCATCGATCGTTTCGGAACCAGCATGACCGGCTCGCGGCTGGTGAACGGCTCGATGAAGCTGCACGAGGAGTTCGAAGCTAAGCTCGCTGCTTGGTTCGGCAGAGAGACGGCTCTCGTGTTCACGACCGGCTACCAGGTCAACCTGGCGACCTGCGCGGCGCTATTGAGCAACAAACAAAGCGTCGGGGTCATCGACCGCAATGTGCACGCGTCGCTCTACGACGGCGTGCGCCTGGGGCAGGCCGCTGGGGCAAGGCTGGTGCGCTACCGGCACTCCGACCCCGAGTCTCTGGATAAAGCTCTTTCCAAGCTGGACCCGGAAGAGGGCGCGCTGGTCATGACCGACGGCGTTTTCAGCGCCGAGGGTGAAATCGCCAAGCTCGATCAAATCGTTCCCATCGTCAAAAAACACGGCGCTCGGCTGTTCGTGGATGACGCGCACGCGCTGGGCGTGATCGGCCCGGAAGGGCGCGGGACGGCGTATCACTTCGGGCTCGCCGACCAGGTGGATTTGTTGGGGGGCACGTTCTCGAAGTCGCTGGCCAGCATCGGGGGTTGGCTGGTCGGGGAGCGCAAGGTGCTCGACTACATCCGTCACTTTGCCCCGTCGTTCATGTTCGCCGCCAGCGCGGCGCCTCCCAGCGTTGCCGCAGCCATGGCCGCTTTTGACGTGATGCGGGAGGAGAACTGGCGCATTGACAAGCTGCGCGAGAACTTCACCTTTATGCGCGACGAGCTTCGGCGCTTGGGCTTCGAGCTAGGCCACACCGAAACCGCCGTCATTCCCATCTATATCCGGCAAGACCTCCGAACCATCATGATGTGGCGCGACCTTTTGGAGCAATACAGCATCTATACCAATCCCTTCATCTCTCCCGGAGTGCCGCCCAAAAGCGCGATGCTGCGCACCAGCTATATGGCTACCCACGAGCGGGCGCACTTGGAACGCGGGCTGGAAGCGTTCGAGAAGGTTGGCAAAAAATACGGCGTGATTTAGCGCCATTTCGGAAACCGTTGACTTCGACGCCGGATAATCCTTAGCTCGGGCCGCAAAAAATGACGACTCTCGTCCGATCGGCGCCGATGGGTGGAAGGCTCGACGTATTTCTCGGAGTGGTGGACTACATCTACCGGGACGACCTGAACTACGTGCGCCCACTGGATATGGATCTAAGGACGCGTTTGAGCCCAAAAAATCCATTTTTCGAGCACGGCGAAGGGGTCACCTTTACCGCGCACCGCAACGGCTGGTGTGTCGGGCGCTGCACGGCGCAGATCGACCGCTCGCATCTGGAGCGATACCAGGACGACGCCGGATTCTTCGGATTCTTGGACACCATCGATGACCAGGAAGTCGCGAGCAAACTGCTGGAGGCGGCCGGGAACTGGCTCCGCGAGCGCGGTATGAAAAGAATGCGCGGCCCCTTATCCCTCAACATGAACGAGGAAATCGGCTGCCTCATCGACGGCTTCGACTGGCCGCCCATGATCATGATGCCTCACCACCGGCCCTATCAGGGGCGCTTGGTGGAGCAGGCCGGATTGAAGAAGCTCAAAGACGTGTACGCGTGGCGTTACATCGTCGGCGACATTCCGCGACGCGCACAGAAGGCCCACGACGAGATCGCGTCCCTTCCCGAGATCCGGTCACGACATGTCGACAAGAAGCAAGTGGAGCGCGACGTGCGACTGGTGATGGACATTTTCAACGACGCCTGGAGCGATACCTGGGGGTTCGTGCCGTTCAGCCAGGCGGAGCTCAAGAAGCTGGCGGAAGATCTGAAATTAATCTTGATTCCCGATCTCACCTATATCACCGACGTCGACGGCGAGGCGGCTGCGGTCGCGATAGCGCTTCCCAACGTGAACGAAATGATTGGCGATTTGCGGGGAAAACTATTGCCTTTGGGGCTGCCCCGTCTGCTCTGGCGCTTGAAAGTCAAGGGCCCCAAAACGGCGCGGCTAATCCTTTTGGGCATTCGAAAGAAGTATCGCCACGTTCGAAAGTACGCTGGCCTCAGCGCCTATCTCTACACCAAGATGAACCAAGCTGGCCAACGGCTCAATATCCAGTGGGGCGAGCTCTCGTACACCCTGGAAGACAACGCTCCGGTCAACTTGGGCATCAAGTTCATGGGGGGGAAAATCTACAAGACCTATCGGCTCTACGAGCGCAGCATCTGATGCTAGTGTGCAGCTGAGCTCGCCGCCATGACCGTGCTCGTAACCGGCGCTTCCGGATTTCTTGGCTCACATATCGCCGAGCAGCTTTCAAAACAGGGGCGTCGGGTGCGCGCGCTGGTGCGCAAAACCAGCAATACTGCGTTTTTGCGCACGCTCGAAGGCGTCGAGCTCGCCGAGGGGTCGGTCGAGGACTTCGAAAGCGTGCTCAAGGCGACTCAAGGTGTCGAAGCCGTCGTGCACGGCGCGGCGTTGCTTTACGCGCGAAGACCTGAAGACTTTCGGCGAGTGAACATCGGCGGTACGGAAAATCTGCTCCTCGCCGCGCGGCGGTCCAACGGAGGGATGCGGCGGTTTGTGCTGGTCTCGAGTCTTTCGGCGGCCGGACCGAGTGACGACGCGGGACGACCAGTGCCCGACGACATCTTGCCGCATCCGGTGACCGAATACGGGCGGAGTAAGCTTGCCGCAGAGCGAGCCGCGCTGGCCTTCAAGGACGAGCTGCCCGTAACCGTGCTACGTCCGCCCCTCATCTACGGCCCGCGCGATCGGGAAACTCTGATTTTCTACAAGTCGATTCGGAACGGCGTGCTCCCGCTGGTCAGCCCCTTGGAAAACAAGTTCAGCGCGGTGTATGCGGCCGACTGCGCCCGCGCCTGCATTCGGGCGCTCGACGCCGACTCTCCGACTGGCTGCACCTTTTGCTTGGAGGACGGCGTCGCCCACACGTTCCGAGATCTCATATTGCAGGTGGAGGCCGCGCTGGGACGTCGCGCCTGGATTCGTATTCCGCTACCGCGCCCGGTGGTGCGTTGCGCAGCCGCGGCCACCGAGCTCTATGGGATGCTCACCAACCGCGCAGTTATTTTCACCCGCGACAAGTGCAACGAACTGTTCAATCAATGGGTGTGCGACGGCACCCGGGCGCGCCAAACTTTGGGCTGGGAGCCAGAAGTCCCGTTCGAGCGGGGCGTTCGACTGACCGCCGACTGGTACAAAAGCGCGGGCTGGCTTTAGGCTCCCCGTCGCCGCCGACCCCCACATGAAACTTGCCGCGCGCGACCCGCGGCAGTTAAGCGGTAGGTCTATGTGCGTTTTTTACCGACAGCTAACCACCCTCCTGGTGGTTCTCCTGACGGCCCCGGTGGCGAACGCGTGGGTGGAAACCACGGTGATTTCCCACGTCGCTGAATTGGCGGTAGGGCGCGATGGAAACGCATTAATCGAGCACAAATTGCTGCTCAAAGTCCGGGGGGGACCGCTTCGCTCCGTAGAGGTCGCCGGCGTCGACGGGGATGCGGAGCTCCTTCCGGACGCAACCGCTTCCAATGTACGGGCAGCCGCCGAATCCGCAGCCGACCTTCCCGTTCCACTCCTCCCGTCGCTCGGCGGCGCTGCCACCCTGTCCCTGCGGGTGGAGGCCAAGAAGGGTCTCCGGCAGGGAACCTACTTATTTCGCTTTCGATATCGGACCAAGTTACTGGAGCGCGGTCTTTTGCGGCCCGCGGGGTCTATGGTGGAGCTGCGCTGGACGGGACCGCGGCTTACTGAAGGGATTGATTCCGTCAAGGCGGTGTTTCGCTTTCCACCCGCCGACCAAGCCCCGCGCTTGCGGAGTCAAACTCCGGGCAGTGCGCCGGCGGATGAAGGTGCAGCGGTGTTTGCCTCCAACGTGCTCAAGGCGCACGACAAGGACGAGCTCGAGGCGGTGCGACTGCACGTTGCCAAGAACGAGGCGGTGGAGTGGCGCGTGCTGGTGAGCCCGTCGGCGTTCGATGCTTTCGCAAAGCCAGTTTTGCCAGCCGTGACCCGACCGCCGAGCGCCGCGGGGAGTCCGGTGCGGCTGCGAGGCGGGTGGTGGGCGTTGTTTACCTCGCTAGGGCTGATTTATGCGCTTCTGGTGTTTGCCAAATGGCGAAGCATAAAGGCCGCTTGCAGAGGCCGCAACGCAGAGGACCGCGCGTTAATCCCGATTCCAACGCTGGTGCGCGCCGTCCTCGCGGGTACGCTCCTGGGAGCAGCTGCCTGGTCCGCGCAGAGCACGGAGCATCCCGCTTTAATCGGCGCATTGCTCACGGCGTCGATGGCTCTGGCGGTTCACTTGAGTCCGAAGAGACTATCCCGCCTTCGCGGGCCCGGTCGCTGGGTCAAGTGGAGCGACGAACAGGCATTCGCGGAGCACCCGGTGCGCCTGCCGGGGCGCTGGCTCGATACCGGCTCGCCGGCGGGGCTCTTGGTTTTCGCCGCAGCATTGGTGAGTCTCGGGGTAGTTGTAGCGCGACTGCTGCCCGGTGCGCCTTACCAGGCATTGCTTCCGGGGTTGGTGGCAGCAGCGCTGGTTCCAATCTTCTGCACCGGGCGCGCAAGCGAGCTGCCGCCCGATCCGGCCCTGGGGCCGCGGCGACTGCTGAAGTGGCTGGCAGAACAGCTCCGGCGCGACGCGGGCGTGGACGTCACCGCGTGGGTGCGCATACCGAGAGGCGAACAGCAGCCCGACGAGGTCAGGCTCCTCGTGTCGCTGGAGCGGCCTCTACCAGGTCTCATAGCACTGGAAGTGGGAGTCCAGTACCAATACGGGATGTCGGGATCCCTGGCGCTGCCTTGCGCTGTCGTACGCGTGGAGCACGGATCCATGGCGTATGACGCGCTCGCCCGCGACGCGAGATGGCAACGGGGCAGGCGACCCGAAGAAAGAGTCGCCCTGATCCAGCCGGAGCTGCCCACGCGAAGCTTCTGCCTTACCCTGGTACGGCAGCTCTCTAAGCTGCTCAGCCGCCCGACGCCGGATGCGAAACGAGCAGTCCCAGCGCGTCATTCCTCGAGCAGCCTCGCGAGCTCGCTCGGCAAAGCGTCACACACTTCGAATCCTTCGAACTCCGCATTGCCCCCCCAAGCTACATAAGAGGCGTGGAGCGCATGTCGAGCGCCGAGCTCCTCCAGGTATTTCCCACCGTAAAGAGCGTCGCCCAGAATCGGGAAACCCAGCGCCGCAAAGTGGGCGCGAATCTGGTGGCGATACGCTCGATGGACTGTCGCTTCGACCAGGATGCCGCGGACTGCCCGCCGCACTACCCGCCACTCGGTCCGCGCCGGATAGGCGCCCGGAGTATCCTTCGGACAGGTTTGCACCTCGCGTGTCCTCCGCGGGCGGGGCTTCAAGCCGAGATCGATGATGCCCGAGTCGGGTAGGTCGGTGCCGGACACCAGCGCAAGATAGCGCTTCACGATCTGGCCCGCGGACATGATCGCGCGCAGTGCCGCGTACGCTCTCTGGGTTTTTGCTGCGATCAAAAGTCCGGAAGTTTGTGAATCCAGCCGGTGCACCAGGCCCGCTTCGAACCACGGCTTTAGGGTGCGGAGCTCCGGGTATCGCCCGGCCAACACTGCTGCAAGGCTCGTGAGCTTCGAGCCGCGCAAAGCGACGGACGGCTGCCCGGCCGGCTTGGATACCACGATGAAGTGCGGGCTTTCCCAACGCACCGCTAGCGGGGTGGTCGGGTCTGCGGACAAGCCATCGGGAGACAGATCCACGCTGACCAAAGCGCCGACTAGAGCCCGCTCGCCTTTTTTGGCAAGTCGAGCTGCCACCCGCACCGCTCCTTCGGCAAACAGCTCGGTTACCCGTCGACGAGCCAAACCGCCGCATCGCTGTGCCACCAGCTTGTCCAATCGCTTGCCCGCGTCGCGAGCATCGATCGTCCAGCGCATCGTGCTCTCTTCCAAGCTACTTCCCCCTGTAGTTTACTTACCAACTCCCGAGCACCCCGGCACCATAAATCGGTCGCGCGCCCTGCTTCGCGTCCATGTCGAAGCCGACAACACCGGCCCAGGGAAAAAACTCGGTGCTGGAGCGCCTTCGCTCGACCTGTGAAGGCGCCGGCCGTGTCAACCACCACGCTAATACACCCCCGCTCAGCATACCGGCGCCGATGCTAGCGAGCCACACGCGATTTCGGACCAGGCTGGACTGTCCTTTGATGACGAGCAGCGGACTTGCAACGGCGGCCCCGGTGAGGCCACCCAGGCTGGCTCCAACGTCGATCCAAAGCACGCGCGAGGCCAAAGGTTCTACCTGAGTAGCCAATACACCGGCGCTGAGCACGCCGGCAGCGGCTCCGTATCCCATTCCACGCGTCGGGGTCACGTCGGTCTTGCCTTCGTAAATGAGCTGCGCGAGCCCGCCCAGTATCAGGCCAAAACCTCCGCCCGAGTGAGTGACCACCGCCCCCCCATCGCTCATGCCTTTGAAACTGAGCGAGACGGTTGCCAGTGCCAAGCCGCTGCCGGCACCCACGAGGCCGTAGATGTACCGGTCGTTCAGACGAGCGTTGTAACTTTCCGCAAGCAACAGCCCAGCCGCTCCGGGCCACAGCATCGCAGCGGATAAATACCAGGCGTCGCCCAGGCCCACGTCCCATTCGTCGGCGATGATCATGGATCCGCCTAGGCCGATCCCGGCGCCGAGCGCGATCAACGGATAGGTCAAGCGCGCATCCGTGGAGCCGCTTGCTCTTTGCAGCGACAGCCCCGCATAACCACCCAGGACGGCG
>DASXTY010000853.1:0-7159 GCA_036505155.1 Polyangiaceae bacterium
GGGTGTCATTCACCGCGACTTGAAGCCAGAAAACATCATGGTGGCAGGATTTGGGCAGGTGTACCTGATGGACTGGGGGCTTGCGCGTTTGACCAAAGGCCGTCCGGCCTCCGGATCGCGATCGCAAATGGAGGCGCCCGGGCCGGTGGGGACCCCGCCCTATATGGCGCCGGAGCAGGCGCGCGGAAATCCGGCCGAGATGGATGAGCGGAGCGACATTTTTGGACTGGGCGCTCTGCTGTACGAAATCGTCAGTGGCGCCACTCCTTACGGCTTTTCGCGCGATCCCGAGGTTATCCTGGAGCGCGCGCAGAACGGCCAAGTGATCCCGATCGATACCGCGACCGCCGGCATTGCCATTGCCAAGCGCATTCGCAGCATCGTGGACAAGGCAGTGGCGCCGAACCCCGCCGACCGCTTTGCCAGCGTGCCGAAGCTACAGCAAGAGGTCCGCTCATTTCTTCAGGGCGGCTTGCATTTGCCGCGTAAGGTGTTTGCGCCGGGCAGTGTGATCATCCAGGAGGGCGACGTCGGCGATGCGGCATACATGATCGTCAGCGGCCGTTGCCGAGCTTATCGAGCGGTCGGCGATGCGCAGGAGACCTTGGCGGTCATGGGAGTGGGAGATGTGTTCGGCGAGATGGCGCTCTTGCTGGATGAGCGGCGCGCCGCCACCGTGGAGGCCGTCGACCGAGTGGTGGCCTTGGTTCTCGATAAGCAAACCATCACCGAAGGTTTGGGCATCGAAGGCTGGACCGGCGCGCTGGTGCGCGCCCTGGCGCAGCGGTTTCGAGCCCTGGAGCAACAGGTGCGCGATTCGGGGTTACGGCGGTAAGCGCGCGCCACTCAAAGCAGCCCGCGTGGGTAGCGTCCCCGCAACCTCAAGCGTTGGTCACCACCGGAGCGTCGCGCCGCACTGGCAAGATGGGCGCCCACACCAATCGAGCCAGCATGGTATCGTCGATGAGCAAACCGCGATCGCCGAAAAAGAGCGCGTTCTCCTCGGTGTCTTCGCGCCATTCCGCCACGAACAAGATGCCCTGGCCGCGTTCGTTGTACCCCAGCTGAACCACCGCATTTTTTAGCCAGCGACCGCCCCCATCGAATTCCATGGCGTCCGGCAGCGTGTAGAAGCCTTCGCTCGGTAGCTTCTTCAGAGTCTTCGCCCAGCTCGGTGAGCGCATGGGAGTCGTCGGTTCGCCCCAGAACCACCGGTTCCTCCGGTTTTGGCCGGGTCGGACCACGAAGTTTACGCCGCCGTTGCTCGGCTGGCCGACGTAGACGAGCACACCGCTCGGAAACGCTTCTTCATGGCCCGGCAGGGGCTGGGTGGTGCGGTAGAGTCCAGGATCAGGTAGTTCCAACATGATGACGTATTGGCTCGGAACTCTACTCCACGTGACCCCGGTAAGTCACGCGTTGGTTCTCGCCGGCCTGCTCGTGCTCACCGCCCAAGGC
Source organism: Polyangiaceae bacterium (assembly GCA_036505155.1). GTDB lineage: Bacteria > Myxococcota_A > Polyangia > Polyangiales > Polyangiaceae > DASXTY01. The sequence goes on from DASXTY010000853.1 coordinate 1,459, forward strand.
TGCACCCGCCACCGCGCTGGACCCGCTTCGCAACCGGTCGAGCCCACATCCTCCGAGCACAGATCTGCCGAACACGGACCCGCCGACCAAGAGCTATCCGACAACCGCTCGAAAAACCCCCCCAAGGGCCTGCTCTCGTTCGCTGATGCAGCCGAATACGTCCGCGGATTGGTGAATCGGGATCGCAAAGCGGCAGGACTATCGCCGGTGAAGTGGGATGCAACCGCTGCGCGGGGCGGCCAGCGTCACGCCGAGGACATGGTTCGACACGGTTTTACCGGACACTTCGGTACCGACGGATCGGTTCCGGAGCAGCGCTACACGGAAGCGGGTGGCGATCAATACGTTCAGGAGAACGCCCTGTGTGTTTTCGACGGTGTGGCGCGCCAATTGGACCATAGCCCTCACTTCGATCCGGCCCTGCTCGAAAAAATGGAGCTCATGTTCATGAGCGAGCGGCCTCCTAACGATGGCCATCGCAAAAACATCTTGAAGCCGTCGCATAACCGCGTTGGCGTCGGTCTTGCCAAACCGATGGACGTCGATCAGCCGTGCGTCGCGCAAGAGTTCGTGGACGCCTACGGCGACTTCGATCCGATTCCCAAACGAGCTAAGCCGCGCGAAAGCATTACAATTACGGGCAGCGTGCACGACCCGGTGAAATTTGCGGGCCTAGGACTCGCTCGAACCGACCTGCCGAAGCCGCTTTCAGCGGCCAACGCCAATAAAAAAAGGACTTACGCCGTGCCGGACACCTTCGTCATGTATTTCCCGCGAGGCTTCAAAACCAAAAAGCCGGTGGAGGTTAAGGGCAAGCGCTTCACCCTCGAGGCTCCGCTCGATGATGCCGGCCGGCCGGGTTTGTATGAAGTGAGCATCTGGGGCTATTACCCGGATTCTGGCAAGCAACTGGTGCCGGTGAGCCTGCGGACTATCGTGGTGCGTTGAGAGCGGGCGCACGAAGAGCCTTGACCAGTCTGCCGTTTCGGAATGCGAGTTTGCGCTTCCGAAATTTTCGGATTCGGCCTACCCTAGAGTCATGCGTGGACTATGCGGGGTCGTCGTCGGGTTTTGCATGTTGGGCTGCGGTGGGACCAAACCCGCCGTCCTACCCAAGCCAGTCGGCGCAGCGGACGGGCATCGAGTTCTGGCGCCCCTGTCGCGGGTGACGTTACCGAGTAGCGGCGGTTCCGCGCCGGCCGGGTTAGAGGCTCTAAGTCAGGAAATCGCTCGCGCCAAGCAAGCACTTCTAGCCCGGGGAGAGCTAGCGCCATATTTTATTGCCCAGGAGCTGTGGGATGAAGACGAGCTGCACATCCAAACTGGATGGGGTGCTCATTACAACACGACGCGTCAGCGATCGCGTTACCTGACGACGGACGTTCGGGTTGGGCGCTACGAGCTCGACTCCACCCACCCGTTGGCGCGTAAGGGTTTCGATTTCGATTTTAATTTCGGCTGGCCGGAGTCTGCGCCCCTGACTGACGGCGACACTACTGCCCTTCGCCAAGTTTCTTGGCAACAGATCGACGCCGCCTATCGCAAGGCGAGCGAGCGCTTCCTCAAGGTCAAGGCACAATCCCATGTGAACGTCGAAATCGAAGACAGAACCGGTGATTTTTCTCGAGAGGCCCCGGTGGTGTTCGTTGGCACGCCCGTCCCCGAGCTTCAGGCCGATGCCGAGGAATGGAAGGCGCGACTGAAGCGTTGGTCGGCGCGATTCAAGGGACACTCTGATATTTACGATTCAGGAGTGGGGTTCCAAGCAAGCTCGACTACTCGCTGGATCGTCAATTCGGAGGGCACCCGCGTGCAGACGGGCGAGGCCCATTATCGGGTGACGATTTCAGCTGCAACGCGAGCCGAAGACGGCATGTCCCTGACCCGCTATGAGTCCTTTGATGCGTCGAAGCCGGATCGCTTGCCGCCGGAGTCGCAAGTTATACAGACCATCGACCAGGTAATTTCCGATGTCGAGGCGTTGCGCCGCTCGCCGCTGGCGGAACCCTACGTCGGCCCGGCGCTGCTCTTGGGGCGTGCTGCGGGGGTTTTCATGCACGAGACGCTGGGGCATCGGGCTGAGGGCGACCGGCAGAAAGATGATGAGGAAGGCCAAACTTTCGCCAAAAAGCTGGGTAAGGAGGTGCTGCCCACATTTCTATCCGTTTATGACGACCCGACGGCCGAACGGCTGCTCGACACGGATTTGAACGGACTGTATTTGTTCGATGACGAGGGGGCAAAAGCTCGACGCGCGAATATCATCGAGGAAGGCGTGTTTCGGGAGTTTTTGCGCAGCCGTGTACCTGTCCGCGGCGTGGCTGAATCCAACGGTCACGGTCGTCGCTCCGCCGGCAGGGCGGTCGAAGCGAGGCAGGGCAACCTGATCGTGCAGCCGCTCCGATCCATTCCCATCATGGCGCTGCGCCAGCAGCTCATTCAGGAAGCACGAGCGCAGAAGAAAGCGTACGCGCTGCTTTTCAAAGATATTCAAGGCGGCTACACCCAAACGTCGCGTGCCTCGACTCAGGGGTTCAAGGTAATGCCGGTGCTGGTGTACCGCGTGTGGACCGACGGGCGTCCCGACGAACTCATCCGTGGAGTCGATATCATTGGCACGCCGCTTACGGCGCTGAGCTCGATCACCGCCGCCGGCGACGACTACGCCACTTTCAACGGTTATTGTGGTTCCGATTCCGGTTGGGTCCCGGTCTCTGCAGTCAGCCCGAGCTTGCTCTTCGGGCGCATCGAAGTTGGGCTGCGCGAAAAGGGTCGCGATAAGCCGCCGGTTTTACCCCCGCCGGCGGGCACGGAGAACAAGCCGTGATCCATCGCCGAGAGTTCATCTCGAAAACGTGTCGGCGCAAAGCCCAAGCGCTGTGCGTGCTACTTGCACTAGCGGGATGGGGCTCGCGGCCAAGCGCACAGGCGAACGCGGACGATGCCGTGCTGCGAAAGGCGGCGGACGACGAGCTCGGGCGTTCGGTGGCGAGCCTCAACATTCCCGGTGAGGCACGTCCGCATTACATCGCGTACATCATCACCGATCACGATCGGCTGAACATCGCCGCCGTGTCCGGGTCGCTCACCGTAGATAGGTTCAATAGTGACCGCGAGCTCCGGGTCATCGTGCGCGCGGGGACACCACAGCTCGACAATACCAACGCCCCCAAGTCGCGGTTCGAAGGCTTTCGAATGCCGCTGAGCTGGCTTCCTCGTGAAGCAGACTACGGGGCGCTTCGACAGGAGCTTTGGTCCCGCACGGATGAAGAATACAAGCAGGCGCTAGACGAGCTGGGAAAGAAGAAGAGCTTGCTTGCGGCGCGCTTAGCGGAGCCAGCAGAAGCGGTGCCGGATTTTTCTACCGAGCTGCCCCATGTGACCGAGTCCCCGCCGGTTTCTGTCGATATCGCGGCGGCCCGTCAAAACCTGTTGCTGGCGGCTCAGCGCCTGTCAAAAATCCTGGCTGCTAGCCACGGGTTGCGCTCGAGCGTGAAGGCGGATGTCACACGCGTCAGACGTCGCTTATTGACCAGCGACAAGACGTGGGCGGATGAAACGCACGTGTATTCCAAAGTTTCCCTGAGCTGTGAAGTACAAGCGGCCGACGGCATGACCATCAGCTATGAGCTTCCCTTTACGGCTTCGCTGCCGTCGTCTTTGTCCAGTCTGGAAACCATGGAGACCGCGGCAAAATCTATGCTGGCCACCATGACCGAAGCCCGAGGCGCTCCGCTGGTCGATAATGGCAATTCCGTCGTGCTTTTCGAGAGGCAAGCAGCGACGGCGCTAATTCAAACCGTGCTGGGGGACGGTCTCTCGGGGACTCCGCCGCGGCGCGCCGAAACCGGGGATTTAGACCGGAGCTTCGCTTCCAAGCTCGGGATCGAGCTGGCGGCACCTCTGCTCGACCTAGTGGACGACCCCACTCGGGCGGTGGAAAAGGGAGAATCGCTGTGGGGAGCGTATTCGGCCGACGATGAGGGAGTGCCCGCCCGCAAGGTCACCCTCATCCAGCGTGGAGTGCTCAAAACATTGCTGATGTCGCGCACGCCTCGTAAAGAAGTGCGCGCGTCGAACGGGCACTTCCGTCTTTCGTATAGTGGCGGCAAAACCACCATTGGCAATCTATTCGTTAGCCCGCGCTCGGTTCTCAATCGCGAACAGCTCCTCAAGTTAGCCGCCGGCAAGGCGCGACGACGACCAGTCTACATCGTGCGACGACTCGCAGTCGCCGGCTTAGACTCCGATTTTCCCGACTTTTCCGACATCGCGTCGATGCTTGCGGCGGGGCAGCCGAGCCCTGGAGTCCGAGTGATGGAAGCCTACCGGCTCCTGAACGGTAAGGAGGTCCCTGTGCGGGGGATGGTGCTGCCGGAGCTGGATATCCGCACGCTCAAGGATGTCATTGCAGCCGGAAGCGATGCCTTCGTTTCCAACCTGCAACCGATGGGCATTCCAGTGTCGATCGTGAGCCCGCCGCTCCTCATCGACAACGTCGCGGTGAAGCGTTGGAGCGGCGAAAACGCGAAGCTGCCGAGTTACCCGCCGCCGTCGAAGCCATAGCGAACCCTTAAAAAGGGTACTTGCGCGGCCGAAGGAATCTCGCTTTGATGCACTGCGCGTAGCCCTTTTGGGGGGCGGAGGTTTTCCAAAGACATGGCAGCCAAAAAGCGAATCACGCGGCAGCGACGCGGCGCACCAGCGCGCAAAGGTTCCAAGCAAGCGATCGGGCGACGCGGTAGCGCGCGAACGGCGAGCGCGTCCCGATCCGGGGGCCGCAAAGCCTCTTCACGGGCCGGCACGTCGACCAGGACGCGCAAGGCGCCGGCGAAGAAGGACCTGGCCTCCGCACCCCCGAGGCGCGCGAAGGCGGCATCCAAGAAAGCCAAGCCGAAAGCGGCTACTGCGCCGCAAAAGTCCGGCGCCGCGGTGGTCGAAAGCGGCAAGGTGCCAAACTTTTCCGCGTCCGATCAACGCGGGACGGTGTTCTCATCTGCGGCGCTGAGTGGGCAGCCCTACGTGATTTATTTCTACCCCAAAGATGACACGCCGGGTTGCACCAAGGAGGCCTGCGGATTTCGCGACCGCCTGCCAGATTTTCTGAGCCGCAGGGTTCGCGTTTTGGGCGTGAGCCCGGACTCGACGCAGAGCCACACGCGGTTTCAACAAAAGTACGAGCTAACTTTCCCCTTGCTTTCCGATCCCGACAAGAAGATGGCTCAGGCGTTCGGGGTCTGGGTGAAAAAGCAAAATTATGGGCGGGAGTACATGGGCATCGAAAGAAGCACCTTCTTGGTGGATGGCGAGGGCAAGATTCGAAAAATTTGGCGTGGCGTGCGAGTCGACGGCCATGTCGAAGCGGTGCTCGGCGCAGTTCGAGAGCTGGAGTAAATGTCGAGGACAGCCCGGGATTGGTTTAGTTCGGCGGCGGCGTGTGCCGGGACTCGGGCGGTCGGCTCGGGCGCAACGGCTCAGCCAGCTCCGCCGGCGACCACACCACGCGCGGCAAAGGAAAGGCCGGGCGCGAAAACAAGAAACCCTGGGCGTATTCGACGCCCAAATCTCGAAGGACCGCGTATTCGCTACGGGTTTCCACTCCTTCGGCGACTACCTGCGCGCTCATGTCACGGCAGAGGCGCACGACGCTGCGGACCAGCTGGCGCTGGCGCCGGTGTTTGTCAACGCCCGTAACCAATCC
>DASXTY010000854.1:0-1970 GCA_036505155.1 Polyangiaceae bacterium
TCCATTGGCGTCGACATCCTTCGGCGCGGCGGCAATGCGATGGATGCCGCGGCCGCCGTTGGATTTGCCCTCACCGTGCTCAAGCCACACCAAAATGGAATCGGCGGCGAAGTGCCGATGCTCGTGTATTCCGCCCGCGACCAGGGCGTGCGCGCTATCAGCGGGCACGGCGTCGCTCCAGTCGCCGCCACTATCGCGCGCTTAAAGAGCCTCCGACTCGACATCATCCCTGGCGATGGCTTGTTGCCCGCTCTGGTACCGCCCGCACCCGCGAGCTGGCTTTTGCTGCTGGAGCGATTCGGAACCCTGCGCTTGGCCGACGTGCTCGAGCCCACTATCGAGCTCGCCGAGCTGGGCTTCCCCATGTACGACAGCCTGCACGAGTCCATCGAGGCGCAGCGGAGACGCTTCAGCGCGGAGTGGCCAAGCTCAGCGGCGGTGTTCCTACCCAGCGGCGCTGCCCCGCCAGTCGCGTCGGTTTGGCGACAGCCGGTGCTGGCGAGGATGTTCCGCCGTCTGCTCGACGCCGAAAGCGCTCACCGCGACCGAGAGCGCGGGCTCCGCGCGGCGCTCGACCGTTTCTATCGCGGCGATATTGCCCGAGAGCTGGTCACATTCTGCCGCAACACGGCGGTGCGCGATGCTTCGGGGCGCGAGCATCGGGGCCTTTTGTCCGAGGCGGATTTGGCCGGCTTCTCAGCTCGAATCGAGGGCGCCGTCTGCTCCAACTATCGAGGCCTCACAGTTTTCAAGTGCTCGAGCTGGACCCAGGGCCCCGCGATGATTCAGGCGCTGAACATCCTCGAGAACTTCGATCTGCAGAGCTTCGGTCACAATTCAGCGCCCTATTTACATCACCTGATCGAGGCCATGAAGCTCGCCTACGCGGATCGCGAGCTCTGGTATGGCGACCCTCTATTTTCAGAAGTGCCGCTCGCGCGCTTGCTTTCCAAAGACTACGCCAGGGAGCGCGCACGGCTCGTCGATCCCAATCGCGCTTCGCTCGAGCTCCGACCCGATGGGTACCCACCCCTCGGCATCAGCTCCTCCAAAGACGTGGATCGCGCGTTTGCCGCGGCCGCTCATGCCACCGGGCACGGAGACACAACCAAGCTCGAAGTCATCGACTCAAAGGGAAATATGGTTTCCGCAACTCCCAGCGGCGGATGGCTGATGAGCTCGCCGGTCATCCCGGAGCTCGGCTTTCCGCTGGGCACCCGCGGGCAGATGTTTTCACTCAACCCTGGGCACCCCAATTGCTTGGCTCCCGGCAAACGCCCACGCACCACGCTGACCCCGTCCCTCGCGCTCAAGGGGGAAACGCCTTACTTGAGCTTCGGGAGCCCGGGCGGCGATTTCCAGGACCAATGGGCGCTGCAGTTTCTGCTGAACGTCGTCGAGTTTGGGATGTCGCTGCAAGCTGCAGTCGAAGCGCCGACGGTCGCCGACTTGAGCGCTCCCTCGTCGTTTTACCCGCGCCTGCCCGAGCCCGGTGTCGTATGCGTCGAAGATCGCGTCCCGCGCGAGGTGTGCCGCGCTCTCGGTGGGCTCGGTCACAAGGTGCGCCTAGTGCCGGCTTGGACTCAGGGCAACACGCTAGCCGCAGCCATCGACACCGAATCGGGAGTGCTATCCGCCGCGGCATCTCCTCGCCTCGACCCGGCGTATGCGGGGGGGTACTGATTCCCGGTCCGCGGTACTTCTTGTTGGTGGTCACGCACGGCAGCGGGCCCGGATGGCGAACACCCGGTTCGGCGGAAGCGATTAGCAGCGGACGCCACTGAAGGTCATTCGCGCTGCTCTTGGAAGCGGTCGAGGGTCAGCAGGTAGGACCCGAGCGGTCACGTAGAGCGGTGAGCCGGGCGACCCCTTGGACTCGACGCGCGGCCATTTAGCGGGCAAGATCTGACTATGTCCAGTGCAGCTGTCCGCGAGCTCATCGCCCTCGCATCTGAGCTCTCCGAGGATGA
>DASXTY010000855.1:0-3856 GCA_036505155.1 Polyangiaceae bacterium
TCACTTTGCCGCGGAGCTCCAGCGGTTTCTGCAGAGCCGGAATCTCCAGTGCAAATACGAATTCCGTGCCCACCGGAAGCGGCTTTTCGGTGCCGATAAAGGTGCCGCCCCGGGAAATATTCTTGGTGTAGTCAGCGAAAAAACTGTTGAGCCGCTTGTATTCGACCTTTAGCTCGATGGGCGCGCGGTCGTAGCGGCGGCGTTCGGAGGGTGGGACATCCGAAGAAGTCATGGTCCACCAGAAGCGTAACCGCCCCGGGGCCGACGGGCCAAGCGACCGTCGTGCAGCAAACCGCCCGGGCCGGACCGGCTCCGGCACGAGCTACCGGGTGGGCTCACACGACGGGGACCCCCCTGAGCGGTTAGGGGGTTTTTGGGGCCGCTTGCGGCGGCGCGCGACCCGCATGCTAAAGGGAAAGTTGGTGCGCGATCCGTATCAGGTACTCGGAATCCATCGAGGGGCGACTCAGGCCGAAATCAAGGCCGCCTTCCGGCGACTCGCCGTGCAACACCATCCGGACAAAAACCAAAGCGACAGCGCTGCCCAGGCGCGTTTCACTGAAATCAATCGCGCCTACCAGATCCTTGGCGAACCCGAGCAGCGCGCGCGGTACGATCGGCATGGGCAGGCAGCCTTTGTGCCCGGAAACAGCGTCGGCAGCGAATTTTTCAGCTTTGCGGGGTTGGAAGCCGTTTTCGGGGACATTTTAGGAGCGCTCGGCCTTCGGCGGGTCGACCACGGAGATATTCACCAGCACCTGCGCTTGAGTTTTCGGGAAGCGGCGCTCGGCTGCGACCGGCGCATCCGTTACCAGAGAGTCGACTTGTGCCCAGCGTGCCAGGGGCAGGGCGGAGCACCGGGCAGTCCCATCGAAACCTGCACCGCGTGTAATGGCCGCGGGCGAGTGCGATTCCATGAAGGGGCGCTTCCCCTCGCCATCGATCGATCCTGCTCGCGATGTCAGGGCACCGGGGGAGTCCCGCAAACCGCGTGTCGGGACTGCCTCGCCAGCGGCCTCACCAAACGCGACTGCGAGATAACGGTCGCCATTCCGGGCGGGATTGAAACGGGGTCGACTCGGTTGGTCGAACGAGCCGGTAACCGGCTGAGCGCCACACGAGCAGCCGGCGACCTAAAGCTCACGGTCGATGTGGACCCTGATCCCATTTTCCGCCGAGTGGGTGATGACGTGGTGTGCACGGTGTCGGTGAGCTTTGCGCAGGCGGCTCTCGGCGCTGAGATCGAGGTGCCCGGCCTTGAAGTCAAGCTCAAAGTGCGCGTGCCTCCCCATTCCCAACCCGGTTCGGTATTGCGCGTTCGCGGAAAGGGCATCGCTCATCGGCTGCGCGTCGGGCGGGGCGACCAGCTGGTGGAGCTCAGCGTACAAGTGCCGCAGAATTTGAGTGAGCGAGCCCGTTCTCTAATCCAAGAGCTCGGTGACGAGCTCGGGGAGCCGGCGGAGCAGCAGGAGCGCAAGCTAGTGGACAAGATAAAGCATTTTTTCGGCTGAGGAATTGTACATGAACACACGACGAATCGGTTTGCTCGGCGCTGGCAACATGGCCGGCGCCCTGGTGCGCGGGCTTTTGGCTTCGGGCAAAGTGAAACCGGAACAAATCCGAGTGAGCGATGTGCGCCGCGAGCGGCTCCAAGAGCTGGCGCGCGAATATGGAATTGTCACCCACGAAGACAACCGGGAGCTCGTGTCCTGGTCAAATCTGGTGGTCTTGGCGGTAAAGCCGCAGGTCATCGATCAAGTGCTGCACGAACTGCGGGAGGCGATGTCGCCCGATACGCTGGTGGTCTCCATCGCAGCCGGCGTCCCGATCCGCGGGCTCGAGGCGCGCCTTGCGGAAACCGCGCGAGTCATTCGCGTCATGCCGAACACGCCCGCCATCGCTCTTGCGGGAGCCACTGCGATCGCCCCGGGCACCCGAGCCACCGCCGAGGACCTCGCAGTCACCCAAGCCCTTTTCGATGCGGTAGGGCGAACCGTGACGCTCGGCGAAACGCTCCTGGATGCCGTGACCGGCCTTTCAGGAAGCGGACCCGCATACGTCATGTTGATGATCGAGGCCTTGGCGGATGGCGGAGTCAGAGTTGGGTTGCCGCGCGACACGGCGTTGACGCTCGCAGCCCAAACCCTCTACGGCTCCGCTAAGTTGCTGTTGGAAACCGGCGAGCACCCAGGCCGGCTCAAGGATATGGTGACGAGCCCGGGAGGCACCGCAATTGCCGGCGTGCACGCGCTGGAGCGCGGCTCGCTCCGCAGCGCTCTCATGAACGCGGTTGAATCCGCATCGCGTCGCGCTGGCGAGCTCGGGGCTCAAATGGCAGAGCGGCTCGCCCGGACTTGAGCACGGTGTAAGTCTCATGAGCATGGTGTAAGTGCAAAGTGTGTCGCAAGACGACACATCCAAAGCGAAGCGTCCTCCGAGCGATACTGAGAGCGCAGCAAATCGCATCACTAACGGTCGTTCTCAAGCAAGGAGAGAAAGATCGGCTAATTGCATCAGCATTTGGAGTTGCACAAAGGGCAAAGGTCTGCTTGGTTAGTTATGAGAATGGTTGGTTCTACTCACGACAAGCAGCCTGCGGGTTTCGACCAGGCGGGACAGATAGAGATGACTGATCGCCCCTCTCACGCGCCAGCGCATCGATCCGGTGTCCGTATCGCCCCGGACCCGCGCGTACCCGACGAGAACCCGCCCGATTCCACGAAACGCCCGAGTGGAAAAAAAATCCATCCTACCACCGGCGATCGCGTGGGTCGCTATGTGGTAGAAAAACTGCTTTCCGAAGGGGCTACCGCAGATGTCTACAGTGCGCGGAGCGAAAAGACTGGAGAGCTCGTGGCGCTGCGCGTCTTGCGCGACGATCTCGCGGCGAGCCAACTCGACCATTTTCAGACCGAGGCGCTCGCTTACGGGTTGTTCAAGAGCGAGCACTTTCCTCGCCTTTACGACCTGGGTCAGCTGCCGAGCGGCGCGCGGTACATGGCGATGGAGCTCCTAGTCGGGCAAACGCTTCAGCAGCGCATAAACGCGCGCAGTTTTTCCATTTCCGCGGTAGTGGAGCTTGGCATTCAGCTCAGCCGCGCGCTCGGAGAATGTCATTTGCGCGGCTTCATTCACTGCGATGTCAAGCCGCAGAACATCATGCTGATCCAGAAGGGTGAGCAGTTCACACTAAAGCTCATTGACCTCGGTATTTGTCGACGAATTACCGGCCCGGGGGACGGCGAACCCATCCTCACCATGGTACCGGGCACCCCGCCCTACATGTCTCCCGAACAGATTCGCGGGCTGGCCCTGGACCTTCGCACGGATATCTATTCAGCCGGTGTCGTGCTCTACCAGGTGCTCACCGGGCGCCTGCCGTTCCAGGGTGCAAATGACGACCAATTGATCCGCGCCTTACTCCATGACCCGGTGATTCCACCGGGAGTGCTGCGCACCAGCTGCCCGCCAGAGCTCGACCGCGCACTACTCCGCGCGCTCTGCCGCGATCGCCGCTATCGTTACGCCTCGGCGCGAGAGCTTCGCGACGAGCTCGAGTGGGTGCGGGTAAAATACAATTTGGCCAGCGGAACCCAGAGCTTTTTGCAAACCAGCTCGCAGCCCCCGCCCCGCCCGGTCGACGTCCTGGCTGCGACCCGCCGCGCGTCGCCCCCTCAGGGAACGCCGGTGGTCGAGCTCGGTCCCGCTGCACAAGTGCGACACACGCTCCCCACCATTCCGGATCATTGACGCGCGCCCGAGCGGTAGGCTCGATTAGGTGGAGGCGTACGAGCGAATCGGACTCTCGAGAGTGGTTTGACGAGCACATCAAGGGAGACTCAGCAAATGCGTTGCC
>DASXTY010000856.1:0-7881 GCA_036505155.1 Polyangiaceae bacterium
GAAGCGGCGGACGACCCGTTGGCCGGCATTACCGACGAGATCCTGAACGTCGAGCGCGGCGTGGTGCAGAACGAACGACGACTGCGCGACGAAAATGGTCGTCCGGGCGAAGTTATCGGCGCCCTGTACAAAGCGACTTTCCCACCCGGTCACCCGTATTCTCGTAACGTCGGTGGCTCCAACGAAAGCCTGCAAGCGATGACCTTGGCGGACGCCAAAGCATTCGTAGCCAAACACTATCAGCCCCAAAACATGACGCTAGTGGTTGCGGGTGCGGTTGACCAGCGCCCGCCGGACTCCATTCTGCAGGGTCTGTCCAGCAAATTGCGCGGCGGCGCGCGGATGGGGCCAGTAGCGCAGCTACCGAGCTCCCTGACTCAGGTTCCCAACAGCCCGCCCGCTGCTACAATACGCATGAAATCGGCGATAGCATCGCCCCAGATCTGGGTGGGCTGGGCTTTGCCCAGCACCTATGGCCCCGAAGGTGCGAGAGCCGAGCTGGCGGCGCTGTTTGCGCGAGGCATAACCTCTGATGACTGGCGACGAAGCGACCCGGACATAGCAAGCTTGAACGTGATGTTGATTCCCGATGCGCAGGCGAGCCTGCTCGTGGCCGTTGCGACGCTGAATACTGGAGAAAATCCGGAGAAGTCCATCCAGTCTGCGGTGTTACTGGTGCGCAAGGGCGCGGCGTACGCGGGTTTCCTGCAACACATGGTGTCTCGCGTGCAGATGGCCTTGGTGAACGATTTGGCCTTCGATACCGAAGACGTGACCAGCCGCGCGGCAATGGTTGCGGAGTGGTCGCACTTTACCGGCGATCCGCAGTATTTTTACCGTTGGGTTTCCGAGCTCCGCGCGCCCAGCAGAGACGACATCGTCGATTTCGCTACGCGCTACATCAACGAGAAACGAGCGCACGTCATTTATGTGGAGCCGCTGCCGACTGGGTTCAGGCCGCCACCTGGGCCTGTCGGTTTCGGTGCGCACACCAATCAGGAAATGGGCGTGACACTCCGTGACCGTCAGATCGAGAGCGTCATTCCACCCTCGGGCCTTTCCGATGCTCGACGATTCAAGCTGCGCAATGGTCTCGAGGTAGTCCTGCTCCAACGCTCCGGATCGCCGTTCTGGAGCGCGGCGTTGGGGTTTCGTGACGGCCCTCTCGAAACTTGCGAGAGCCCATGCTCGGCTGCTGCTGCTTGCCCGTGCCGGGAGCCGCCGGGCGTGATCGAAGCCGCGCAGTCATCGACCGATATGTCTTATAGCTCATCCTTGATTCTGTATGGGATGCAGCCGGGTTTTTCAGCCTCTACCCAGGGCACCTACCAGTCTTTGCGCTCGAGCTCGGATAACCTGGAGCGCGGACTGCGTTTCCTCGGTGAAAATCGGGTGCTGCTCAGCGGCCGCTGGCCTCCGCTCGGGTACGAGCGGTCGCTCCAGGCCATGCAAGCGCGCGAAAATCGCCCGGAGCACCAGGTGCTGCGCAAGTTCGATAGGCTTTTTGCCACCAGCGACGCAGAGAACGCGACCTTGGATCAAACCCTGAATATCACGTTAAAACAAATTCGAGATCACTCCATGTTCTTTCATCGTCCCGACCAGGCTCTGTTGGTCGTGGTCGGTGATTTTACGCTCGATGCCGTGAAGACCCAGGCCGAACGTTGGTTCGGTGATTGGAGGCCCACTCCTACCCATCTGCGGCGTCAGGCGTCCTTGCCCCGTCGACAGCTCGACGTGCCGGAAAAGGATCGAATCCTGTTGGCCCAACGTCCGGGGGCGACGCAGACCACGGTTCAGATGGGCTGTCTCTTGCCGCAGATGACCCCCGACAAACAGGCCCTGTATGACGTTTTTGCCGCATTTGTCGGAGGCGACTTGTTCGAGGAGCTCCGCTGGAAGATCGGTGCGACCTACAACGTTGGCGGAGGCGTGTCGGTCGCTTGGGACGGTACTACAAAGCTGGAGGCGCGCACCGACATCGAAACGGCGCGTCTGCAAGAAGCGCTCGAGATCCTGTTGCGACGGTGGCGTCGAGCGCCGATCGCCGGAAGCTTCAACCGTTTGCGCTGGGACGCGGGGCGTTCTTTTGCCACGCGTTTCACTACGTCGAGTGATTTCGCGCAGGCGATCTTCGAGGCGTGGATTCGACGCTGGCCGATCGCGATTCTGGACGACTATCCGAAACAGCTTTCCCGGCTATCCCCTTCGGAGCTGGAACCATTGATACGAAGCTGTCGCGACACCACCGCCATCGCGCTGATTGGGGACAAGGCTATTGCCTGGGCGGCCTACCAGGCGGCAAACCGTGCGCTGGAAGCTCCGGAGCCGCAGCCGCCACAACCCTGAGCGTCAGCGCGCAATCCGGCTGAAGTTTTCAAACACTGAACCCAAGGCGGGGTCGCTATCTCGAACCGCGAGCTGGTCTCCTGTTACCTCAAGCGACGTCGTTGAAAAATGAAAATGGGTACCGCAATCAATAAAAGCCATCCGGACGGAGTCAGCGGCGCTCGATCAACCCGGCAACCGCATCCGGAATCCTGGTTGGAGCTCGGTGTTGACAGAGCTCCGCCGGAACCCGATGCGCTGGCACCTCCCGCAGCGGGGCTCCCACCTCGGGCGCTTCCCGCGACGCCGCCGGCGTTTGCGAGGCCCCCGGAGCTCGGAGCGCCTCCCGCATTGTTAGCCCCGATTCCGCCCGTCGCGCCGCCCGCCCCGGCAGCTCCGCCCGCGCCTCCAGCCGCGGCGCCGGCCGCACCCCCAGAGCTGGTTAAGCTCGGCTTGAACGCAGCCGCCAGCGCCCATCCGGGATTGCCGCTCGCGTTGTAGGCATAAGCTCCCACATCCGGAATGCCGTTTCGCAGCGTTCCGTTGAAGTCGTCGCTCACCACGTAGGCCGCGTCTCCCGATGCAATCAATGCGGAGCCAGGCGCCGGGAACACATTCATGGGCACCGTGCCGCTGTAGTTTGCGCTCACGAAGTCGACCGCGATGTTGCCCGGGGCAAGTCCGCCGGTCACACCGCTCAGGGCTCCCACGCCCACATTGCCGCTCACGATGACTTGCGCCAGATTGCCCGACGCGCTGACGGCATTCCCGCTCTGCGCGTAGAGGGCGTTATTGGCGATGACCACCGAGCCCACGACGCCGCTCATACTGATGGCGGTATTGGTAGGATGGAAAACGGTATTGTGTTCCACTAGGAGGTTACTCGGCGCGCCACTCTGGTGCTGCTGCATGGCGATGCCGTTGGCGTTCGAGCCCAGGATGATATTGTTGCGGATTATCGCGTCGGCGGCGGACTGGATTGCGTGATCGCCACAATTCCACAGCAAATTGCGCTCGATGATGTTCGGCGCCCCGTTGCCCACGGTGGAATACGTGATGATGCACGGATAGCCGGTGTCGTGAATCACGTTGTCGCTGATGACGTTGTTGTAGCTGCCTTCTTTGACTTCGATTCCGTCGCCCTGTGAAACCGTGGGGCCGTTGGTGTGGTGGATGTAGTTGCCTGAAAATAAGCTGTTAAACACCTGACATCCGTTGGTGTTACAGCCGATGTACATGCCTTCCCCGGTGCCGCCCGTGTCATGGATGTGGTTGTGAACGAAGGAAAGACCTTGGTAGGAGCGCCCCCCGTCGTTGGCTCGCAGGGCCACATCGGCCGTTCCGTGCACTTCGCAATCTTGAATGGTGATGAAGCTCGCTTGCTCCAAACGAATCCCGGCGGAGCCGCCTGAAAATTCGATGCCCTGGAACGTCAAGTAGCTGCCGTTGACGTCGACGATGTTTTGATCCAGAAGGGGGCGATTTACGATCGGAAGCTCGCCAGCTTTGGCCCGAATCAGGATGGGCGCGGCCGCCGTGCCGCTGGCGCCAAGGCCGAAACGCCGGGACAGAGTGTACGTACCTCCTCGAAGCACCAGCTCGTCGCCCGGCAAGAGCGCGTTGGCAGCGGTAATGAGGTCATCGGCAGGGCCGATCTCGATGCTGGCTGCCCGGATGTCCCGTTCAAACAGCACCGCGGCTGCGGATATCAAACAGAGAGCTGCATATTTGGCCCGCATGGCGATTCCCTTTCCGACCCGCCCAAATCCTGAGTCAGAGGTCGAATATACACCGGTATCGCGCAGCAGGATGCGGATTTATGTTACCGTGCGAGAATTCTCGCAGACCTGGAGGGCTGCTCAAGCGTGCGGGCCGCCGCGCGCTCAGTGATTATGATCGATGGGACTCGTGATGGATCCGCCATGATTTTCGGCAGATTCGCTTTGCCGCTCGCTGTCGTCGCATCCTTGACCTGGCTCGCGTGCCGCCGGTCACATGAGTCCAGGCGGGCGCCCCGGCCCGGCACGTCCGAAGCTCCCTCTCAGCTTTTCGCGAAGGCTCCTTCCGTCGTCGCACCGCCCCGCAGCGCTGCGCCGACGCGCCCGCTCAACGTGCTGCTCATCGTGATCGACGGACTTCGCGCAGACCTGCCCTGGACCGGCTATCCGCGAGATGTCGCTCCCTGGATGACCGCTTTCTCGAAGCATTCGGTGGTGTACACGCGCGCGTATTCCGTTTCCAGCACCACCGCCCGTTCGGTCGCTGCGTTGCTCACCGGACAATACCCGAGCGAATTGGCGCGCGATGGCTATTTCTTCAGTCACTATTACGACGACAATCTCTTTATCAGCGAGCGCATTCAGCAAGCCGGACATCACACGCTCGCCGTCGCAGCCCATGCTTATTTTTTGCCCGGGATGGGCCTGGAACAAGGGTTTCAAACCTATCGCGTTCTCCCGGGCACCTACATGAACAACGACGAGGAAACCAATGTGACCAGCGACCGCATCACCGAATTGGCGCAAAAGCTCCTCGGCGAACGGATCCAGCAACCGGGCCGATTTTTCGCATACTTGCATTACATGGACCCGCACCTTCCGTATTTGCGTCACCCGGACCGCCCCCAGTTCGGACAAACCCGTCGCGACATGTATGATCAGGAAGTTCACTTCACCGACGAATGGGTGGGGAAGCTGGTGGACTGGGCGAAAGCTCAGGCGTGGGGCCGGAACACGGCGTTCATCATCACCGCTGACCACGGCGAGGGCCTCGGTGAGCACGGCTGGCTCAAACACGGCTATCACCTCTGGGAAGAGCTAATTCAGGTTCCGCTTCTCATTCAGGCGCCGGGGATTGCGCCGCGGCGGATTGACGTGCCGCGGAGCCACATCGACTTGGCTAAGACCATTCTCGACTTGATGGGCGTCGAAGCTCGACCGCCGCTGCGCGGCGTGAGCTTGGTACCGGAGCTCCTCGGTTCAGTCCCCCTCCCGCGCCCCGTCATCGCCGATCTGCCCCGTGATGACCTACAGGAGCGCGCGCGCGCCGTCATCCAGGGTGATTGGAAGGTCATTACCTACGGCGACGATGCGAGCTGGTTCGTGTTCGACCTGAGCCGGGATCCGGACGAAGCCGAAAACCTCGCGGATCGGCCGGACGTCTTGGAGCGCATGCAGAAAATGTATCGCGAGCAAAGCTCGACCATTCCCACGGTAGAAATCCGCGGACCCGCGGTGCAGCTCAAGGGCGCGCCGGAAGGACGGCGCTGGTAAGCGCTATTGGAATGCCGGCGCGCGCTTGTGCCGTCAAGCGGATCCCCTAGAGTCGCAATAGACTGCTACTCTCGCGGTTCGATGCCTCGCCGTATTCTGGTTACCAGCGCCTTGCCTTACGCCAACGGGCACATCCACATCGGTCACCTGGTGGAGTACCTGCAAACCGACATTTGGGCCCGCTTTCAACGCTTGCGGGGCGAGCGATGTCTGTACCTGTGCGCGGACGACACCCACGGAACGGCGATCATGATTCGCGCACAAAAGGAAGGCCGAAGCGAGCTCGAGCTCATAGAATCCATGAGTCGAGCGCACCAGAGGGACTTCGCCGGATTCCAGATCCAATTCGATCATTATGGAAGTACGCACTCGGAAGCCAACCGAAAACTCTGCGTGTCGATCTGGCAGGCGCTCCGCGAAAAGGGACTGGTGAGCGAACGAGACGTCACGCAGCTCTTCGACCCTAAGACCGGGATTTTTTTAGCGGATCGGTTCGTCAAGGGCAACTGTCCGCGCTGCGGAGCACCGGATCAATACGGCGACAGCTGCGAAAAATGCGGCAGCGCCTACAGCGCGTCGGATCTCAAAAATCCGGTCAGCGTGCTCAGCGGCGCCACGCCCGAAGTCCGCACGGCCAAACACCTGTTCGTCGAAATAGAGAAGTTGCACGATTTTCTGAACCAATGGACCCAGGGCGGCGACCACTTGCAGACGGAAATTGCCAACTACCTCAAAGGGCACTTTCTGAGCGAGCCTCTGCGCGACTGGGATGTTTCGCGACCGGCTCCATACTTCGGCTTCGAAATCCCAGATGCTCCGGGCCACTACTGGTATGTGTGGTACGACGCGCCCATTGGCTACATCGCGGCCAGCGATGAATGGTGCGCCGCACATGGAGAAAATCTGGATGACTGGTGGCGTTCAGACGAAGTCGAGATCTTTCACTTCATCGGAAAGGACATCAGCTATTTTCACACCCTGTTTTGGCCGGCGATGTTGAAGTCGGCCGGCCTTTCCCTTCCCCGCCGGGTGCAGGTCCACGGTTTTTTGACTGTCAACGGCGAAAAGATGAGCAAGAGCCGCGGCACTTTCGTGATGGCCTCGACCTATCTAGACCACCTGGATCCCGCCTATTTGCGGTACTACTACGCCGCCAAGCTGGGTCCCAAAGTCGACGATCTCGACCTTAACCTGGAAGAATTCGTGGCCAAAGTGAACGCCGATTTGGTCGGGAAAGTCGTCAATCTCGCCAGCCGCTGCGCGCGTTTCGTGCGTTCCACCGGGCTCTCGCCGGCTTACCCCAACGACGGCGGGCTTTTCCAGGCGGCAGCGACTCTGGGGGACGAAATTGCGGATGCTTTCGACGGGTGTGACTTGGCCAAGGCCATGCGGCTTACCATGAGCTTGGCAGATCGGGCCAATCAATATGTCGACAGCGTCGAGCCCTGGAAGCTTGCCAAAGACAAGGGTCGCGCCGAAGAGCTCCAGAGCGTCTGCACCGTCGCGCTGAACCTGTACTGGCAGCTCGTGGTCTATCTCTCGCCGGTGTTGCCCCAGCTCGCCGAGCAAACCGCCGAGCTCCTCGGACAGCGAGTCTCACATTGGGATAACGCCAAACGCCCGCTTTTGGGAGGCCCGGTGGGTGATTTCAAACACCTCTTGTCCCGCGTCGATGCGAAGAAGGTACAAGCCATGATTTCAGCCAGTTTTGCCGGTGACGCCCCGGCGCCGGCGGCCGCCCCGGCTCGGGTCGAGGCGCGGTCCGAAGCGCTTCTGCCGCTTTGCAGCATCGACGACTTCAACCGCATCGATCTTCGCATCGCCCGGATTACCCAAGCGGAGGACGTACCCGGAGCCAGAAAACTGATCCGGCTGACCGTGAGCCTGGGTGACCTCGGGGAGCGCACGGTTTTTGCGGGGATTAAAAGCGCTTACGCGCCGGAGTCTCTGATCGGCAAAATGGTGGTGGTGGTGGCGAATCTGACTCCTCGTCCGATGCAGTTTGGATTGAGCGAGGGAATGCTGCTCGTCGCTGGGGACGGGTCCAGCTTGTTCCTCATTTCCCCGGATGCGGGGGCGAGCCCGGGTCAACGCGTACGTTAGTTGAGCGCAACTAATCAGGCCCGTGGACGGGCCGTCGCGCTGGTCTTGCGACTGGTCTCTCCTCTTACGATCGCTTGGTGACGCAGCCGGTAGTGAAGCGGGGTTACGCCGAAGCGCCGTTTGAATAGCTTGTAGAAGTGGCTCAGGTTGTCGATACCGCAGGCGGCAGCGATTTCCA